>NZ_BAAABH010000007.1:0-150464 GCF_054767855.1 Clostridium sp. CTA-19
GGTCAAAAAAATCAAACAAAAATCTATAAGAGTTTCTAAATCAATTTTCAATGAATAGCTTATTTAAAATCTTTATTATTACATAATGTATTAAAAGCTTAAAAGAAAAATATTTTATTGGAATAAGGTGGCTTAGCTTTACGCACATGCTTGGAACCCTATATTATAAAAATGTATGTAGATGATTAAATTTAAAAAATTTGTATAAATTTTAAAGATTTTAAGCATAGTAAATACTTGATAGTATTATTGAATACATACCAAATAAAAGGACGGTGAAAAAAGAATACATGTGTATAACGGATTATATATTAAAGATGGTTGTAAAATATAAGCAACATAATATATCTGCATTAGCATCACAACTTGCTTATGATATGTTATTATCATTTTTCCCATTTTTAATATTTTTACTTACATTATTAGGTCATAGTTCTTTAGAGCCAACGGAGGTTTTGATAGCATTAAAAACAGTTATGCCAAATGAAGCATATATGCTAGTGGAAAACACTGTAAGGAGTGTTTTGCAAACTAGAAATAGCGAATTATTATCATTTTCATTAATATTTACATTGTACACAGCTTCAAGAGGTTTTAGAGCAATAATGTATGGTTTGAATAGAGCATATGAAACGAAAGAAAAAAGAAATTATATTAATATTATTTTAATGTCTATAGTATTTATGATTGGTCTTATAGGAGTTATTATGTTTGTTTTGGCATTTTTAGTATTTGGAGAGGCAATAAGTAATGGCTTAAAAAATTGGTTAGATTTAGAATGGGCACTATTTGATTATATTAATTTAATTAGGTATCCAGTGGCATTGTCGTCAATGATATTTGTTTTTGCTGCGATGTACCGTCTTATACCAGCAAGAAAGTTGAGTTGGGGTGAGGTAGTACCAGGAGCTGTATTTACAACGGTTGGATGGTTAGTGTCAAGTTATGTATTTTCTTTTTATGTAAATAATTTTAGTAATTATTCATCAGTATATGGAACAATAGGAGTTATAATAGTTTTAATGTTATGGCTATATATTACATCTATAATAATCTTATTAGGGGGAGAGTTAAATGCAATATTGCGCCATGAAAAAGAATTAAAGTGCGGATTCTATAGTGACAAGAATAAAAGAATAAAAAAAATTAAATATTATTAAATATTATTAAATATTATAAGTAATATACAGAAGAGACTATCAAACTTATGTGCATTGATGTGCATTTCATAAGATTTGATAGTCTTTTTTTTATATTTAAATATAAAAAATAGATATTACTCATAAATATATAATATATGGGATTTAAAATATAGGGATTCAAATTAATGTTCTAAGCTATTATTGTTATAAAAATTAGAGATTTTTAAGGTAACTAAAAAGTATATATGGTTAATGGTTTCAATTAAAATAAAAAAATTGATGTATAAATTTAAATGAGAATTTGTTTCCCTATATAATATTTTAAATATTAAATTCTTATAGTGATGGTTTGAGGAGGAGTATATGTATCCATTGAAATTTTTCCCTATATATTTTAATAAAATTTGGGGTGGAAGAGATATTGAAAGTATAAAAAAAGATGCTCCAGAAGGTAACATTGGTGAGTCTTGGGAATTGTCCTGTCATCCTAATGGTGAAAGTATAATAAGCAATGGAAAATATAAAGGAATAAAATTAAAAGAACTAATAAAAGAAAATAAAAAAAATATAATAGGTAAAGATATATCAGAAGATAAATTTCCCATATTAATCAAATTTATTACTGCTAATGATAATCTTTCTATTCAAGTTCATCCAGATGATGTATATGCTGAAAATTTTGAAAATGACAATGGAAAGTCAGAAGCATGGTATATATTAAAAGTTAAAAATAATGGAAAAATAATTACAGGATTAAATGATGTTGAAAAACATGATATTAAAGAAAAAATAGTTAATGGAAAATTAGAAAATCACTTAAATTATACACAACCTAAGGAAAATGAGCTTTATTATATAGAGGCAGGTTTAATACATGGAATAGGTAAAGGAATAACCCTTCTTGAAATACAAGAAAGTAGTGACTTAACTTATAGGGTGTATGACTATAATAGAGGTAGAGAACTACACATAAATAAAGCTACTAAAGTAATAAATGAAAAATTAAAATGTGAAAAGATTATTCCTAAGAAAAAAATAATTAAAAGTAATATTTGTTATGAATTTGGCGATTTTAAATCTTTTTCTATAAAAAGGTATGATATAAACAAGAACTTACTAAGAACAAGTAATAAAGATGGATTTAATGTATATATATGTGTTAGTGGCAAGGGAGTAATAACTTATATGGAGGGTACAGAAACTATAAATTTAGGTGAATTAGTAATGATTCCATCTTCTTTAGGTGAATATTGTATAATAGGGAACTTAAGCCTTATAGAAGTTAGTGTATGATGAGTAAGGAGAGATAAAAAGTGAAAATTACAAAGGCTGTTATACCAGCGGCAGGTCTTGGTACTAGATTTCTACCCGTTACCAAAGCTATAGCAAAAGAGATGCTACCTATATTAGATAAACCAACGATACAATATATAGTAGAAGAAATAGTAGATGCTGGAATTAAAGATATACTTATAATAACAGGTCATAATAAGAAGGCGATAGAAGATCATTTTGATAGAGCTTTGGAACTGGAGATAAATTTGAAAAAAAATAATAAAAGAATGTTATTGAATGAGATAAATGATATAACCAATATGGCTAATATACATTATATAAGGCAAAAAGAGCCTAAAGGATTAGGGCATGCAATATTATGTGCAAAGTCATTTATAAAAGATGAACCATTTGCAGTGCTGTTAGGAGATGATATTGTTTATAGTAAAGAACCTTGTATAAAACAACTAATAAATCAATTTAATGAAAAAAAATCTACAATTTTAGGTGTTCAAAATGTTGAAAAAGATGAAGTGTATAAGTATGGAATAGTAGATGGCGATATAGAAAATGATAGATTGTACAAAGTTAAAAGTTTAATAGAAAAGCCATGTATAGAAGTAGCTCCTAGCAATATTGCTATATTAGGAAGATATATCATAACGCCTGAAATTTTTAGTATATTAGAAAATATAAAACCTTCTAAAAATAATGAAATACAATTAACTGACGCATTAAATGAACTTTCTAAAAAAGAATCAGTTTATGCATATAAGTTTATTGGAAAAAGATATGATATTGGTGATAAATTAGGTTTTTTAAAAGCTAATATAGAATTTGCCCTAAGAAATAATGATATAAAAAATAGTTTGAAAGACTATTTAAGTGATTTAGATTTTAATAATTATAATATTTAATAATTATATAAAGAAATAAAAACTATGAAATTTTTAGAAAATCTCATAGTTTTTTATTTAGAATAAAGGATCTTTAGGTGTTGGTGTTATATCATTATATATATAGTCATGAATTTGTTTAGCCGTTTCAGCTTCATCAAAACTTAAATACCAAACACCATTGACTACCTTTCTATCGCAGTAGCCATCCAATGGGAAACGCTGTTCATCAAAAGAGGATATAGAATTTAATGCAGATTTACCTAAGGTAAGCATTTCGCTTTTAGATAGACTAGTAGTTACCATTTCTGCAAGAGAAGAAATAGCACCAGGAATATCTGTTAAGCCCATATTCAATGCTTTTTCTATCAATAATTCACAAACTTCTCTTTGACGTTCGGTTCTTTCAAAGTCTCCATTACCTATTTCTCTTATTCTTGTATATGAAAGTGCTTGGATACCAGTTAATGTTACTTCACCAGAAGAATTTAGTGGTTGGATAGGCTTTCCTGTTATTTCAGCAGCTTCATACTGATAATTATTTATTAAATTTCTCTCCTCTTCAGTGATAGTAAGATTTACACCACCAAAGTAATCAATTATATCTATAACAGATTCAAAATTAACAGTAATATAATTTTCTATATCTAAATTAAAAGTTTGATTTATAGTTTTTACAGCTAATAAAGGACCACCATATGCATATGCATGATTTAGTTTTTCGTAACCATGACCATCAATATTTACATAACTATCTCGCATAAGTGATGAAAGTTTAATTTTATTTCTAGTAGTATCAAGTGTAAGTATTAACATGGCGTCAGAACGTCCATTTTCATTGATAGATCTATTATCTATTCCAAAAACAGCAATATTCACTATTCCATTAGTTGCCTTTACATCATCTATTGATTTATCATCACTATCAGAAGTTGATATACCCAATTCTTTTTTATCTTTTGTAAATTCAACAGTTTTAATTTTATTTAGTAAAGAATATCCATAAACACTAGAAAAAATTATAAGAACACCTATGATGGATAATATAATTAGAGTTATGGTTTTTGTCTTTTTTTTCATTTCGTAATCCCTCGATTCTATGTAGTTTTGTAAGAACCATTAAAAATTATACATATCTTAATATTATACATAAGTTTTTTTCAATTAAGTTACAACTTAAGTTAAATTATTGTTAATTATGAATCAATAATAATTTGATTATATATTAAAGTCGATAAATACCATGAATTTTGTTGAAAAAAGTAGTAAAAAATTTATTAAAATATTAAGAAAATATTGTAAAATAATAATGGAGTTAGTTAATTATTAAAATACATATTTTAAGTATTGCTTTATTACTATATAAATATAAGCTAAATTTAAAATTAATTACTAAATAATTAATCTATTCATAATATTTTTATTTTCAAAAGAGTTCTTAAAAAATAAACTAAGAGAGAAATTTGTTACTATAGTAGTCTAAATGATTTTCAACTTATAGATAATTTGCTTTGTAAATTGTAATAGTATAGGAAGCTACTGTTTTTATGATAAGGTATATTTAATATTATTAGGAGAAAAGAGGATAGCAATTAACAGAAGTATACACTAATATGTGTTTTATTTAAACTAAAAAACTCTCACTTGATAAAAGTATAAGTTTGAATTAAAATTTTGAACTCTATAGATATACAACGAAAAACACTTAGAAATATATAGATTATAAGGTTAAGTATCAAGAGAATATAAAATGGTATAGGGGGGTAGGGGTTATAAGAAAACTTATTAAAATAAGAATGTTAAAAAATAAATATTATATATAAGAATTAATGGGGGGAAAAACATTTATTTTATAACTTATTTAAAGTTTTCTATAACCAAAAAGTATGATTATAAAAGATGAAGATATGTTCTTTTTAGAAAACTTAAATAATCCAATATGTATTTTATCTAAAAAAAACAATGTTTTATATAAAAATAAAAGTTTTAAAAAGTTAATGAATGAATTGAAAGAAAAAGATGAACTATACAATGAATATATAGAAATATTAAGCTATGAATATTTAAAGAATTTTAAAAATATGGGTGATTTTAAAATACAAGTTAAATCTAAAGATGAAAAAGAGTATTGCTTTAAAATTATTATTAATGATTCAATATACAATAAAAATCCAGTTTTACTGATTTCAGTTGAAAAAAAACCTATAGCAAATAAGTGCCATCTAAATGGATATGGTATGATTAAAGGGGAAGAATTTATTTCAGATTATTTTAAAATTCATAGAAGATGTATACAAAAAGAGTCTGATATAAATGCTGTTATTAATTCCGAAATGGTAAATAAAGTTCTATTATATTCACCCAATATAATAATGATAAAAAAGGATAAAAAAATCATATTTGCAAATAAGGCAGCACAGCATTTACTAAGTATAAGTGATGCATCAGAGATTATAGGAAAAGAATTTTATGAGGTAGTTAATCTTGAAGCTAAGGAAAAAAATTATAGTAAAAATATTTTTGAAAATGAATATTACTATTATAATGCATTACCAGTATCTCAGGTAAAGCTAAAAACTTTTAAAGGAAAACAAATTTATGTTGATGTTTGCTTTATGTCATTTTTTGAAGATGAAGATGAATTTAGTGTATTAATAGCAAAAGATATCAGTAAAAGAGTTAAAATTGAAGAAAGTTTAGTAAGAAATGAAGAGTATTATAAAAAGTTACTTGAATTTTTACCTTATGGGGTAGCAATAGTAAATAATAATAAAATTACCTTTTCAAATGATAGTTTTGCAACTATGTTGGGAGAAAAAACAATACAAGATACGTTAAATAATGATTTAGCACAATATATAAAAGATGAAGATAAAAAAATAATAAAAAATATGCAAAAGAATATATTTGGTGAATTAAAGCAAGTAGAATTTACAGAAATGAAACTGTTAAGAAAAGATGGAAAAGAACTAGATATAGAACTAGGCGCATCTCCGTTCTTATTTGAGAATAATTTGTCGGCTATATTAGTTATGTGTGATATAACTGAAAGAAAAAATGCAGAACGAGACAAATTTAAATTAAAACAAGCACTAAAATATGATAGGTTAAAAACAGAATTTATAGCTAATATATCACATGAATTAAAAACGCCACTAAATATAATACTTAGTATAGTTCAATTATTTGAATTAAAGAAGAGAGGCAATGAAAATATAGATTCCATTACAGGCAAAAGATACTTGCAAGTTGTAACGCAAAATTGTTACAGATTATTAAGATTAATAAATAATTTAATAGATATAAGTAGGATAGATGTAGGACATTTGAAAATGAACTTTGGAAATTATGATATTGTAAAAATAGTTGAAGATATAACAATGTCCACAGTAGAACATATTGAAAGTAAAAATTTAAAATTGATTTTTGATACAGAAATAGAAGAAAAAATAATCGGTGTTGATAGAGAAAACATGGAAAGGATAATGTTAAATTTACTCTCTAATGCAATTAAATGTTCAAATGAAAACGGAACTATTTGGGTTAATATATATGATAGTGGTGATTTTATAGAAATATCTGTTAAGGATAATGGAGTGGGAATTCCAGAAGAAATGCAGGAAAGAATTTTTGAAAGATTTGTTCAAAGTTCTCCACTGTTTACAAGAACTTATGAAGGTAGCGGAATAGGGTTATCATTGGTTAAAGCATTAGTCGATGCTCATGGCGGTAAAATTAGAGTTGAGAGTAAAGTAGGAGTTGGAAGTGAATTTGTGGTTAGTCTGCCTAATAGATTATCTAAAAAAGATCCTACATTTTTACAATCTAAATTAATAGAGGATAATAAAAGTAATAATGTAGAAAGAATAAAAATTGAATTTTCAGATATATACAACTAAAATTTAATACTATAAATTAATTACACCTTTGATTAAAAAATAAAATATTGGATAGAATTTTAAAAAGTTAAAGTTAAGTTTTATGAATGTCAGAACTTAAAAATTCTTAAAACAGGATATTGTTAAATGGAGGGTGTTTTATGAATAGGATTGTTTTAGTAGGAAGGTTAACTAAAAAACCAGAAATTAGAGTTGTTGATGAAAAAAACAATAAAGTTTTTACAAGAATAATGTTAGCAGTAGACAGACCATATAAAACAGCAAGTGGAGAAAAAAGTGTGGATTTTATTCCAGTAGTTTTATGGGGGAAAAAAGCAGAGATAATATGTGAATATTTAGATAAAAATAATCTTATAAGTGTTACTGGAAGATTGCAAACTAGAAGTTTTGAAAACAATGACGGTCAGAAAAAATATATATCTGAAGTTATTGCAGATGAGTTTCAATTTATGAACACTAAAAAAGTTGAAGAAAGTATAGTATAGAAAATAAATGTCTGTAGGTTCAACCTATAGACATTTATTTTTTATGTATAAATAAAGGGTTTTAAATACAGAAGATAAAATATATAATATTAGCATATAGTTTTAAAATATAAAATATTTAAATAAATGAATTATATAAAATTTAAAATTTCGTTAATTTTATTCATGAAATGGATTAAATATTTATATGTTAGAAAGATATGAATTAAATTAAAGTTAATTTCAATTAAACCAATTTATATAGTTCATTTATTTAAGATATGCAGCCTTGGGGGGAGTATTTATGGATATTAAAGTATTTGGAGAATTTAAAAAAAAAGTAAAAGAAAATGTAGGAAAGGTTATAGTTGGAAAAGAAGAAAATATAGATAAAATTATAGTAGCTTTTATAACTTCGGGGCATGTGCTTTTAGAAGATGTTCCTGGACTTGGAAAAACTAAACTTGCTAGAAGTTTATCTAAAACTATGGGATGTACATTTAAAAGAATACAATTTACGCCTGATTTATTGCCATCAGACTTAACAGGTATTTACTTCTATAACCAGAAGGATCAGGAGTTTGAATTTAGAAAGGGTCCTCTTTTAAGTCAGATAGTTTTAGCTGATGAGATAAATAGGGCAACACCAAGAACTCAGTCGGCTTTATTAGAGTGTATGGAAGAAAGACAAGTAACTGTTGAAGGAAATACAATAAAATTAGATGAGCCATTTTTTGTAATTGCAACTCAAAATCCAATAGAGCAATTTGGCACATTTCCACTACCAGAAGCCCAACTAGATAGATTTTTCATGAAAATTTCTATGGGATATCCGAATTATAATGAAGAAAAAAGTATGATGGAAAGATTTATGGAAAGTGATCCACTTGATACATTAAAATCTGTTATAACATTAGAAGAAATAAAATATGTTCAAAACAACTATTGTAAAGTTCATATAAGTGATGAAATTAAAGATTATATATTAAATATTGTAGTGGCAACTAGAAATAATACGGATATAGAATTGGGGTGTAGTCCTAGAGTTACTCTAGGATTGATGAAAGGATGTCAGGCTTATGCAGCAATAAGTGGAAGGGATTATGTGATTCCGGAAGACGTAAAGGCGTTAGCTGTATCGGTGATGGCTCATAGAATTGTTTTAAAAAGCGAAATAAATGTAGAAAAGGATAAAGCAAATAACGTAATAAACTTAATATTAAGTACAGTAAAAACTCCAATAGAAACTATTTAGGAGTTGATAAATATGATTTCATTATATGTATTTATGTTTTTATTTGCTACTGTGTGTGTTTATTTAGCATATATTACAAGACAAAATGGCTTTGAAAATTTAAATATTTTTAGAAAAGTACAGAAAAATAAAATAATAGAAGATGAAAAATTTAATATATCTATTATTATAGAAAATAATAAAAAATTACCGATTGCCTTTTTAAATATTGCAGAAAATATTCCAGAAGGTATTAATTACTATGGAGAGAACTTAAATTTTAAGGAAGGTCAAGTTTTATGGCATAACAGTAGTTATAGTATAGGATCTTATAAAAGAAAAGTTAGAACTTATACTTTGTGTGGTAAAAGAGGAACTTATTTAATAAAAAATATGAAGGTGACAATAGGAGACTTTTTTGGATTAAATACCAGTGTTAAAGAAATTGAGGACTATATAGAAATATTAATTTATCCTAGAATTAATCCATTAGGAGATTATAATTTTGATATAACCAATTTTAATGGAAATGATACTGTTAGAAGATGGATTCAAAAGGATCCATTATATATTAAAGGGATAAGAGAATATAATGTAGAAGATAGGATGAAAGATATACATTGGAAATCAAGTCTAAAAATGAGTAAGCTAATGGTTAAAGATTATGATTTTACATCTGAAAGAGAACTAGTCATAATATTTAATGTTCAATGTGCTGAAAAGGCTTGGCAGAATATACAAAAGAGCGTTATAGAAGAGGGGATAAGGTTGCTAGGAGCATTTTCTAATAAAGCATTAAAAGAAGGTATACCTACAGGAGCATGGACCAATGCACAATTATTATCCTATGTTGAAAATTATCCATCACAGATAAAACCAGAACTAAATAGTTTCGGAAAAATAATGGAAATGTGTGCACGAATTGATTACTCAGCGAAAAAAAAATTTGTAGACTATTTAAAGCAAAATATTAAAAACTTCTATAATAATTGTACTTACGTAATAATAACGCCCTATTTAGATGAGGAAAGTTGCAAAATACTATCTGATATAGTTAAGAAAAATGTAAACATAAAAATAATTGATATATCTCAATCAGCTAGTGTGTTAAATATACCAGGCATAGAAAGACTCTCATTTAAGGGGGGAAGAGTATGAGTTGGTTTAGACAGGTAAAATTATTATATATGGCCACATTAAACATTATGTATTTCTTATTAGGCAACTTAATTTCAAACATATTAATAGATAAAAACTTATCATATTATTTAATATTATTTACAATAGCAACAACTGTATGTGCATTAATATGTATTGATAGAAATTATAATAAAAAATTAGCTATATTTATTCCATTTTTAGTTACACTACTAATTTTAAGATTTTTAATTAATGATAGTAGCTATATAATTGTAGCTATATACTTTATAGTAATATATTTGTTTAACTTAGAAAAAATAGATGAGCCAATAACATATATTGATACTAGAAAAACATTTATTTATATTATGTTATTATCTTTATTAATTTTGTGGTTGGCAAATATTTTCTTGTGGAAAAATATAGTAGCATATTCATTTCGAGCATATATTTTTTATTTGGCATTAATGATTATCACATTTAGAGAACTTTTAAGGTATGAAAATAATATATTTAATGAAAAAGCTAAATATTTTAATTTATCTATTGTAGCAGTAATTATTATAATGAGTTTAGATCCTGTAATGAAGTTTATTAATATTACATTTTCTAAATTATTAAATGTAATTTGGTCATTAGTTATAGGTATAATAGGTTTCATTAGCAAAGTTGTAGGCGTTTTAGTTGAATTTGTGGTAAGAAATTTAAGAAATATAATACTGAAAAATGATGGTTCAATAGAAGATTTGAACTTGTTTCAGAATCAAAAGGTTTCTAATGAAATAAAAAATATATTTGATAATAATATACCAGTTAATAGTGGATTAGATATAGTAGTGAAATTTTTATTTGCAATTTTAACTATAGTAATTGTTTATAAAATGTTTAGTAAAATACACATACTTAAAAAGAAAGTAGATAAAAATTATATAGAATATGTAGAAAATATAAAAAAAGAAAATAGAAATAAAAAAAGTAAGTTAAAAAAAATAAAAGAGTTTTTAAAAATAAGAAAATCAGTAAAAGAAGAGATTTTTTATACTTATAAAAAATTTGAAAAAATTGCAAATAAAGTAGGTATTTTTAAAAATTACATGACAGCTACTCAATTAAAGAATGTAGTAAATTTAAAATTTGATAATATGGAGGGTTTAGAAGATATGACTAACATATATAATGAGGCTAAATTTTCCAATCATCATATACCAGAGGAGGAACTAAAAAAGATAAAAGAAGACTATGCAAATGTAAAGGAACAACTAGAAAAGTAATAAATTTACAAAAAGGTGTAAGGAGTTTACAAAAAGGTAGGGTGAAGCTTGTACAAAAAGGTAAATTTGATAGTACAAAAAAGTTTCTACAAAATTAGTCAATTTCGACAAAATAATCTAAAAAAGACTAAGAGTTAATCAATAAATATTATATCAGAGTTATAATATATATCAATAGAAACATTAATGTGTCAATTAAAAGGGAGAAAATAAAAATCTACACTACATTAAATGACATAATTTTTTTAACTTAAGTGATAAAATCATTTCATATAGAGCGTTAGTTTTTGAGGGGGTTGTATTCAGTGGTTATAGTTGAAAGTTTAAAAAATGTAGTTGAGATTGATAATGTAAAGTATGAGTATGTGTATAAACTTTTAGAAAGTGATTACAATTTTAAGAATAATGAAAAATGCAATTCATTAAAAGCATATGGAATAGAAGTGGAAAGAAAAGATATGATTAAGGGACAAGTTGTCTCAAATTATAAGGATTTTGTTAGATATGTAAGTCCTAAAAAAGAAAAAGTAACTGAAATAATAGAACTTTTAAATAACAATATAGTTTCACCTATTCACTTAATAGATGTTATAGGTGAATATGTAGACAATTATGTTAATGATTTTGACGAAGCTATAAAAAATAAAAATTTAAAAGTAGCAGTTTCATAAATAAAAGGCATATTAAATCAACTAATAGATGCATATTTTAATCTATTAGTTGATTTATATATGTTTAAACAAAAATAAGGGAGACTTCTCCCTTATTTTAGTATAAAAGTATGAATTTAAAATACTAAAATACATAAAATGTAATTTAAAATATAGAAGATATCTACTATAAAATTCAAATTTGTGATAATATAATAAAAAAAGTACAATTTTTGGTAGATAGAAAGGAGGGAAGAACTTGATTGTAGGCATTGGTGTAGATATAGTGGAAATAAGAAGAATTAAAAGTGCAATTGAAAGAAATAGCAATTTTATAAGAAAAATTTTAAGTGATGAAGAATTAGAATTTATAGCTAAAAAACCTATAAATTTTCAGTACATAGCAGGAAGATTTGCAGCAAAAGAAGCTATATCTAAAGCTTTAGGAACTGGATTTAGACAATTTGGATTAAAAGATTTAGTAATACTAAATGATGAGTTAGGTAAACCAATGGTTACATTAAAAGAAAAGGCTAATGAAGTTGCAAAAAAACATGGACAATACAAAATTCATTTAAGTATATCTCATGGAGAGGACAATGCAGTAGCCTATGCCATACTGGAGGTGAACTAAAGTGAGTGGTGGGTTAAAGGATATAAAAAACACGATAATATCCAATTTACATAGTATACATTTAAAATCTAAAAGATTAGATAGTAATCTTATTAGTGGTTGTTTTGTAGAACGAGAGATAGATGGTCATAAAGGGGATTATGGAAGGGTTTTAGTTATAGCTGGATCTAAAGGGTTTAGTGGGGCAGCATACCTTGCTACAGAAGCAGCAGTAAAAAGTGGTGCAGGTCTTGTAACATTATGTACGCATAAAGCAGTACAGGGGATTATGAGTATTAAGCTTACTGAAGCTATGACTATTAATTATGAACAAACTGACAAGATAAATAATTTAGTGGTAAAAAGTAATGTAATAGCGTTAGGTCCAGGTATGGGGAATAATAGTTTAACTTTTAATATATTAAAAGAAATTGTAACTAAAAGTGAATGTCCTTTAGTTATTGATGCAGATGGATTAAATGTATTACAAGGAAATCTTGAATTATTAGAGATGAAAAATAATGAAATCGTTTTAACGCCTCATCTTGGGGAAATGTCCAGATTGACAGGGTTAACAATAGATGAGATAAAAGAGGATAAAGTAAAAACATGCAAGGAATTTGCTAAAATACATAATATTATATTACTATTAAAGGGATATGAAACAATAATTACCAATGGTGATGAAGTGTATATAAACTCTACAGGAAATAGTGCTATGGCATCAGGGGGAATGGGGGATACACTGACGGGAATTATAGCATCTTTCATAGCTCAAGGCTATGAACCATTTAAGGCAACATATATGTCTGCTTACATTCATGGGTTTTGTGGAGATGTCTTATCAAAAGATATGTTTTGTGTAAATGCAACACATATAATTGAATTTTTACCTTATGGTATAAAAATGCTTTTAGAAAGTAAGGACGACTTTAGAGAAGAGATATTAAGCAATTAACATAAAAACATATAAAATTTATAAATAAGTTATAGTATTGGTAATTGCATAATAATATAGTAGTGTATTAATTTTAATAGGGGGTATTAAGTGAGGATTATAAAGAAAAATACACTATTAATGATTGTAGCATTTTTTATAATAGTAATAATATCTGTAATATTTTTTAAATTCAAGCCACAAAAGTCTTTAGGATACGAAGAAATGATTGAAAATTTGAAAAATATTAATGGATATACTGCAAATATAAAGATAGATATTAAAAATGCAAAGCAAAATATTACCTATGATGGAAATCAAATCTACATAAGAGAAAAAGGGGGACAAATTAAGCTAGGGGAAAATAGATGTTTTACATATGATGATAAGGGGATACATGTTAAAGATAATAATAATGGTAACAAATATGATTTACCAGACGGATTTGATGAAGTATTAAAAGGATTATTTGTAAATGAATTTATTGATCTTATTAATACAAGCAATGAAGTAGTCATAGAAAACAAGGAATTAAACGATAAGC
The DNA here is from genome assembly GCF_054767855.1 of Clostridium sp. CTA-19. NCBI lineage: Bacteria > Bacillati > Bacillota > Clostridia > Eubacteriales > Clostridiaceae > Clostridium > Clostridium sp. CTA-19. The sequence continues at coordinate 14,066 of NZ_BAAABH010000007.1, forward strand.
AGTATTTAACTATTAGTTTATTATTACCTGGTTATAATAGAAATATATATAAAGGCGTAATGTATATAGATATTAAAAATGGTTTGCCACGAGAATATCACATTTTAGATGAAAAAGAAAATATAAGATTAGTATGTACTTATGACAAATTTTTAAAGCTAAAAGAAATTGAAAATTTCGAAATTAACTAAAGATAGTTACATTAAAGCCAACTAGAGGTATTATATAAGCTTAGAATAGTTAAATTTACTGTGAGGTGAAAAAAATGTTTAGGCATTTAAGACCAGTATGGGCAGAAATCAATTTAGATAAACTTGCTCATAATATGAGAGAGATAAAAAGAGTATCAAAAAGCAAAGGAATTATAGCTGTTGTAAAAGCAGATGCTTACGGTCATGGAGCTATTGATATAGCACCTATACTTTTAGAAAATGGTGCTGAAAGATTAGCTGTGGCAGTAATAAGTGAGGCGGTAGAACTTAGAAGGTCGGGGATAGACGCACCAATAATGATTCTTGGTTTTACTCCACCAAACTTAATAGATACATTATTAAAATATGATATTGAACAAACTGTTATAAATTATGAATTTGCAAAAGAGCTATCGAATATGGCTAAAAAGAAAAATAAAATAGCTAAGATTCATATAGGAATAGACACAGGCATGGGACGTATAGGTTTTTTACCTAATAAGCAAAGTATTGAGGATATAGTTAATATAAGTAAACTTCCTAATATAGAAATAGAAGGCATATTCTCACATTTTTCATCAGCAGATGAACAGTGTAAGGAGTATACAGAAAAACAACTAAGCCAGTTTAATGATTTTTATAAAGAGTTAGTGGATTTAGGTGTAAACATAAAAAGTAAACACATAAGCAATAGTGCAGCTGTTATGGATTTACCACAGTGTCATTTTGATTATGTAAGACCAGGTATAATTTTATATGGATATTATCCATCAGATGAAGTTATGAAAGAAAAGTTGGATTTAAAACCAGTTATGGCTTTAAAATCTAATATAGTACATTTAAAAAACTTACCAAAAGAAAAACACATAAGCTATGGTAGGAGGTTTACAACAGAAAGAGAGAGTGTAATAGCTACTTTACCAGTAGGATATGCAGATGGTTATACTAGATTACTTTTTAATAAAGCCAAGGTTATTGTAAATGGAAATTTTGCTCCGGTTGTGGGAAGTATATGCATGGACCAATGTATGATAGATGTTACTGACATTGAAGGTGTAAAAGTTGGAAATGAGGTTATACTAATAGGTGAAGACAACCATGGAAATAAATTTGATGCCGATGATATAGCAAAACTTTTAGGAACTATAAATTATGAAGTTATATGTGCAGTAAATAAAAGAGTTCCTAGAGTGTATGTAAAAGGTGGAAAAGTAATTAAGGTTAGAAACTATGTATAACAATATAACTGTCATATTTGGTAAAAAACTGTTGTATAAAGTAAAAAGAAACCAATAATTTCTTTGACATTATGACATTAATTCAATTATAATTAAAACGGTACATAATGGTTGTTATTAGTTATATTAGGAGGTATTGATTTCCATGTCAGATTCAAAGAAATTAAATGTTGATATTTCTAAAAGTTTACTAAGAAACATAAGTAGCAATTTAACCTCAGATTATGAAAAAAAAGAAGAAGCAATAGACGATTCAATCATATTATATATAGAAGACGATTTTTCAATAGAATTCATAGAAAGTATGAAGAATGGATATATTGAAATGGCTGATATAAATTTAGAGATGTCTGAATTGGGATTAGAACAAGATGTTTGTGATTTCATAGAATATGAATCAAGGCTTTAGGAGAGTGAATTGCCTAATGACAACTGTTGTGAAAAGAGGAGATATATTTTATGCAGATTTAAGTCCAGTTGTTGGATCGGAACAAGGAGGTGTGAGACCTGTTATAATTATTCAGAATGATATAGGGAATAGATATAGCCCTACTGTAATTGTAGCAGCAATTACCTCGCAAATTAATAAAGCTAAGCTTCCAACTCATGTTGAGATATCTTCAGAAGACTATGGATTAAATAAAGATTCTGTAGTTTTATTAGAACAAATAAGAACCTTAGATAAAAGAAGGTTAAAAGAAAAGATTGGTCATATGACTAAAGAGGATATGGAAAAGGTTGATATTTCATTAATGCTTAGTTTAGATTTGAAGCATAAAAATAAAAATAATTAAAGTTTATATAACATAAAAAGCAGTTAAGTATAGTAATTATATTCTATATTTTAACTGCTTTTTTATATAGGATTGGAAATTTGAAAAGATTTTTATCACAAAACTTGGATAATTCCAGAATGGTAAAAACTCTAATTAAAATTTATTAAGTGAGAAATATTAAGTATAGATTATGAAATGTATTTATTAAAAATTAAATGTGTAAAATAAATTGAAATAAACATGTCAGAGCCTTTATGTATAAGTTAAAATGTATTTTTGAAATCTTATTTTATAATTAAAGTGGTATTTTATATATTAAAATAAATTAATATGCAAATAATAAAAGGGTTAGTTTACTATTTGTAAATATAAATAGTTGTTAAAAGGTAGAAAATTGTTATAATATTTAATAGAAGATAATCTAGGAGGTATTGGTATGGAAAAAACACTAGACCAATTACAAAATATTGCTAAAGAAATAAGAAAAGACATAGTTACAATGTTAACTGAGTCAGCGTCAGGTCATCCAGGTGGATCATTATCATCAGTAGAAATTTTAACTACTTTATATTTTAATGAAATGAATATTGATCCTAAAAATATACATGACCCAAATAGGGATAGATTTGTTCTTTCAAAAGGTCATGCAGCTCCAGTACTATATAGTACGTTAGCAGAAAAAGGATTTTTTGAAAAAGAAGAATTAATGAGTTTAAGAAAAACAGGAGCAATGCTTCAAGGACATCCAAATATGAACTATGTTCCTGGTGTTGATATGTCAACAGGATCTTTAGGTCAAGGTGTATCAACAGCAGTTGGAATGGCTTTGGCAGGAAAAATAGATGAAAAAAGTTATAGAGTCTATACTGTTTTAGGTGATGGAGAGCTTCAAGAAGGTCAAGTGTGGGAAGCTGCAATGTGTGCTGCTCATTATAAATTAGATAATTTAACTGCATTTGTAGATTTTAATGGACTACAAATAGATGGGGATATATCTAAAGTTATGAATCCAAATCCAATAGCTGATAAATTTGAAGCTTTTGGATGGAATGTACTAGTTTTAGAAGATGGTCATGATTTAAAAGCTATAAAAGAAGCTATAGAAAAAGCAAAAACTGTTAAAGGACAGCCTACAATGATAGTATGCAAGACTGTAAAAGGTAAAGGCGTATCATTTATGGAAAACCAAGCAGGTTGGCATGGATCAGCTCCTAGTAAGGAACAATGCGATTTAGCATTAAAAGAAATAGGAGGGGAAGAGTAATGAGTAAAATAGCTACAAGAGAAGCATATGGAAAAACACTTGCAAAAATAGGTTTAGAAAATGAAAATATAGTTGTTTTAGATGCAGATTTATCAAAATCAACTAAAACAGCAGATTTTAAAAAAGTATGCGAAGAAAGATTCTTTAATATGGGTATAGCAGAAGGAAACATGATGTCAGTTGCAGCTGGATTAGCTAGTTGTGGCAAAATACCTTTTGTAAGTACATTTGCAATGTTTGCAGCAGGTAGAGGATTTGAACAAATAAGAAACTCTATATGCTATCCAAAGTTAAATGTTAAAGTTTGTGCAACACATGCTGGATTAACTGTTGGAGAAGATGGAGCGTCACATCAAGCTATTGAAGATATAGCACTTATGAGAAGTATACCTAATATGGTTGTTATAAGTCCTAGTGATGCAAAAGAAGCAGAAGCTGCTATAGAAGCAGTTGCTAAGTATAATGGTCCTTGTTATGTTAGACTTGGAAGAAGTGGTGTTCCACAAATAAATACAAAAGAAGATTACAAATTTGAAATAGGTAAAGCAATTAAATTAAGAGAAGGAAAAGAGGCAACTATAGTAGCAACAGGAATAATGGTTGATGCTGCTTTAGAAGCAGCTAACATCTTAAGTGAAGAAGGAATAAAAGCTAGTGTGTTAAACATACATACAATTAAACCTATAGATGTAGAAGCTATTTCAAATGCTGCAAAAGAAACAGGAGTAATTATTACAGCTGAAGAGCATAGTATTATTGGGGGATTAGGTTCTGCGGTTGCAGAAGTAGTTACTTCATCATATCCAGTTCCAGTTTTAAGAGTAGGTGTAAAAGATACATTTGGTGAAAGTGGTAAGCCTGTTGAATTATTAGAAAAATACGGATTGACAGCAAAAGAAATAGTTAAAGCTGTAAAAAAAGGATTAGAACTAAAATAAAAAATTTAAATAAAAAGAAATGCTACATAATATATGTAGCATTTCCTTTTTTATTAATAAAATAATATAGATTTTACTATGGCAAAAAATTCTCTTGTAAAATAGTTAGGTTTTAACAATATATTGCTGTCACTATTATAAAAAGTTACATTTTTATAATTATTTTTTTTGCTTAATATATAGGTTCTAAAACAGTGAAAGTCACTGGTCACTATTTTAATTTTTACCTTGGAAAAATTATTGTTATAATTTAGAATTTTAATTTTTGAATATTTTAGGTTTTCAAAAGTGTTTTTAGACTCTTCTTCTAAAATTAATCTCTTTTCATCAATTCCACTATTAATTAAATAAGTTTTCATTGCTAAGGATTCAGAAATGGTTTCATTGTAACCTACACCACCAGATAGGATTATTTTACATTCATTATTATAATTGTTAACATAGTAAATAGCAGAATCTAATCTATATTGTAATGTTTTGCTAGGTTTGTTATTTTTAAGACCAGCGCCAAGAATTAAGACATAATCGCAATGTAAAACATTTTTAGAAAGGCTAAAATAGATAATAAAAATTTCTAAAATAATAAATAGTATAAAAAGTAATATTAAAAAAGGATACAAAATCTTAAAAATAGTAGTATTAATTAAAAAATCTTTATTATAGTAATATAGAATTAGGATTAATCCTAAAATAAATAAATTTATACTAAAAGAAACTTTACCAAAATGCAAGTTTATTAATAGAAAATATATTATTAAAGTAATTCCTATTATTAAAGCAATTATAGACATGAATTTTATTCTCCTTATTATAAATATTTTAAGGTAATATAATAATATTCTATAATAATATTTTATTACTTTAAAGGATAAAGGTTATAAGATGAAAAATTTTAATATATTAAGTTAAATTACTATTCAATTAACAGAAAATAATGACTTTTACAAAACAATATGATAAAATAACTTAAAATTATAAAAAAGGTACGTTGAGAATTACTAGGAACGAAGTGAGTAGTAATAACCATAACTGTTAACTATTAACTCTTAACTAAAACAATCTGTTAGTTATTGATAAAATATTAATTTGAGTTTTCTCATTTGATAAATGAATAAGTTTAAAATTTAACTTGAAACCCTATAGTGAAACAAAAGTTTGAATTTTGGATTCTTATTTATCAATATTATGATAAAATTATTTATATATTAACAGTAAATTACAATTTGGGGGGACTAAGATGAATTATGAAAATAAATTATCAAAAACAAGATTAATACTTAAAGATCTTTTTAGAAGTTTTAAGATATCGATTATAGTTTATTTAATTATGGCTATATTAGGAGCTGTAATTGGGGTATTATATTGTTTATTAGGAGAGACACAGCTATCACTTAATGAAGTGTTTAAATTTATTATGTTTACTGGAATTTGGTGTTCGTGTTTTGGACTAGCCATATCAGCAATTGCTTTTATGAAACCAAGTACTATGGAACCATTAAATCATCAAAATAAATGGCGTGAGTATTATGGAAAGTTTAACCTAATAGGAGCTATATTGTCTACAAGTGTATATGTGTTAAGTTATTCATTAATATTAGATGTAATAATGCATAAGGTATAAAGGATATATAAATAGTGGAATATGATTTACATATTTGCCACTATTTTTTTTCCTATTTCTATTGCAATTCGATAAAATTTTTTCTATTATTAAACAATATAATAGAAAGTTGTGCTATAATGAAGTGAATAAAAGTCCAATGATTGTTATTTTCATTAAGATAGGAGTGTGAAGACTAGGAAATGATAGAATTTAAAAATGTTACGAAAGTGTATAACAATAATGTTTTAGCATTATCAAATTTAAATATAGAAATTAATAAAGGTGAGTTTGTTTTTTTAGTAGGACCAAGTGGATCGGGAAAATCAACTTTTATAAAAATGCTATTAAAAGAGGTTGATCCTACTGCAGGATCAGTAATGGTAGATGGAACTGATTTAACAGAAGTAACACGCAAGCAAATTCCTTTTTACAGAAGGAAGATAGGTGTTGTTTTCCAAGACTTTAGGCTAATACCAACTCTAAATGTTTATGAAAATGTTGCCTTTGCATTAAGAGTTATAGGTGCATCTGATAAAGAAATACATAAAAAAGTACCACTAGTATTATCTATGGTAGGGCTTTCTAAAAAATATAAATCATTCCCAAATGAATTATCTGGGGGAGAGCAACAAAGAATATCAATAGCTAGAGCTATTGTTAATAGTCCGGCACTTTTAATTGCGGACGAGCCTACTGGAAACTTAGATCCTGAGACTTCATTAGAAATAATGGATATTATAAGTGATATAAATAGAGCAGGAACTACAGTTGTTATGGCTACTCATGCTAAAGATATTGTTGATACAATGAAGAAAAGAGTTATAGCTATAGAAAAAGGAACTGTAGCAAGAGATGAGGAAAGGGGTAAATACGGATATGAAGCTTGATTCAGTTAAATATTTTTTTAAAGACTCATTTAAAAGTATTATTAGAAACAAAACATTAAGTATGGCATCCGTTGCCACTGTTGCAGCTACATTTTTTATATTTGGTATAGTATCTCTTGTAATAGTAAATGTAAATAAAGCTGTAGATGAATTAGGCTCTAAAGTAGAAGCTAGAGTTTACTTGAAAGATGATATAAAAAAAGAAGAACTAGAAAAGCTTGAAAAAACTTTAAAGGCTACACCTGGTGTAGTAGAAGTAAGACTTGAAAGTAAAGATCAGGCTTTAGATAATGTAAAAAATCAATTAGATGATACAGAAAAATCTTTAATGGCTGGATTTGATAAAAAGAATCCATTTCCAAGTTCATATATAGTTAGAGTTAAAAATCCAGAGGCTATAGATAATGTTGTAAAATCAATTGATAGTCTTTCTGGAATAGAAAAAGTTAAAGATGCTAGGGACTTAATAAGTCAAGTAACTAAGATAACCAATTCAGTTACTATAGCTGGGTTAATTGGGTCTGCTGTATTCATATTAGTGTCATTATTCCTTATAGGAAATACTATAAAAATAACAGTATTTTCTAGGAAACGTGAAATTGGAATAATGAAATATGTAGGAGCAACTGATTGGTTTATAAGATGGCCATTTATAATAGAAGGTGTAATACTCGGTGTAATAGGAGCATTATTATCAATTCTAATTGTATTTTGTGGATATGCTCTATTACAATCAAAATCCGCTAATGCATTTTTAGGATTTTCACTTATATCAAGTAGTTACATATTTAAAGTTCTAATATGGGAATTTATATTAGGAGGAATTTTAATAGGTTCTATAGGAAGTATATTATCTATGAGAAAATTCTTAAAAGTTTAGTTCGAAATTTTAGTTTTAAAGTGCTATCTAATTAAAGATAGCACTTTTTTTATAAATAAATAGTTAATAATAAATTATTTTCTATTTAAAACATATACTATACTAGTACTTTAAAAATAAGTAGTAGAAAATATATATAATGTAAAGATTAATAAAAAAATGTTATAATTATTAAGTATTTACATAAATAATATATATATGTGAATTTAAGGAGTGAAGAAAATGAGTGATGAAAAGAAAGAGTTAGCTCACATAGGGGAAAATAATAAGAAAAGTAATAGACGAAGTAAATCCATTACATATACGGTGCTATTATTAATTTTAACTAATATAATTACTGCATTTGTAGTTACAATGGGTTCAGTTAGATTACCTAATGGAAAAGTTGTAGTAAGTCAAAAGACCTTTCAAAATATCTTAGCTTTTGAAAAGTTATACACAGTTAAGGATAAAATAGATAAATATTATATAGGAGAAATAAATCAAGACAATTTAATAGAGGGTGCGGCTAAAGGAATGGCTGCTGCACTTGGCGATCCGTATACAACATATATGAATCAAAAAGAGTTCACTGAGTTTACAACTCAAACTGGAGGAAGCTATGTTGGGTTAGGGATACAAATAGGGGTTAAAGAAAATAATATAGTTGTAGTATCAACATTTGAAAATTCTCCTGCAAAAGAGGCGGGAGTTATGGCTGGTGATATTATAATGTCAGTAAATGACACACCAGTAACAGGTAATGAGGTAGATAAAGCGACATCTATGATGAAAGGTAAAGAAGGAGAAACTGTAAAATTAGTTGTTTCTAGAGCAGAAGAACAAATGAATATAGATGTAGTTAGAAAACAAATAGATTTAGTTACTGTAAATTATGAAATGATTGAAGATAAGGTAGGATATATACAAGTATCTATGTTTGATGAGCATACAGCTAAAAACTTTGAAAATGCTTTAGCTAATTTATCAAAAGATGGCATGAAAAGTTTAGTAATAGATTTAAGAGAAAATCCAGGTGGACTTTTAGACCAAACAGTTGAAATGAGTTCACAGTTCGTAGAACAAGGGAAAACAATAGTTTACACTGAAGATAAAAATGGAAATAGAAAAGATTATAATTCAGTAGGTGGAAATAGTATAGGAGTCCCTATTACTGTATTATGTGATGGAAATAGTGCTAGTGCATCAGAAATATTTATAGGAGCACTTAAAGATTATGGTGTTGCAACTATTGTGGGTGAGAAAACTTTTGGTAAAGGTGTAGTTCAAACTACATTTTATAGAGATCAAGATGGATTTGGAGATGGTACTGCATTAAAAGTTACTATTTCTAAATACTTTACTCCAAATGGAAAAAACATTCATGGTTTAGGAATAGAACCAGATGTTAATGTTAAATATCCAGATGAGCTAAAAGAAAAAGCTTATTCTAGAGAGAATGATCCACAACTTAAAAAAGCCTTAGAAATAGCAAGAGAAAAAATAAAATAGTTTACAAGAATAACTAGTTAGTGATGAGATGATTTTTAAATACAATACATAGAAAGGTTTATTTTTATAACCCTTTCCATGTATTATGAAAATAACTCATTAATTAACTGGTTATTTTTATATAAGGGATATTAAATAAAATAATAGGTAAAATTATTTGTTTATATTGTGAAATTCTATAGGGAAGCAAGCTCTCATTTGAATTTATTCAATAACTTTAAAATATTTTTATATAAAATGTAGTATTGAATTATAAGTACTTCGGAGCATGTCTCACTATTTTGGGTATCCAAGTTCTGAAATGGATGATTTTAAAATTCAACTTGGAACTATACACATGAATAAAAGCTAATAATAATGACTGCATTACTAAAAACAGGTTATAATGTTTTTCACAAAGTACACTTTAAAATTTTTATATAGTATTTTTTATATGTTTGAAATAATTTTAAGTATATAATTTTAAAATTAATTATACTAAAAATAAAAATATAAGTTATAATTAATAAAGATTATTGAACAATTATTTGTTTTAGCAAATATTTATGATATATTAATATAATTATAGCGACAATTGTAAATTTACAACATGATTAGGGGGATTTTTATATGGAACTTTTAAAACACACTTTAACTCAAGTAGCATATGCACTTGTAAATCCTACATATTCAATGTTTTTAATATTACTTGGATTTATTTTCTATTTAAAAAATAAAAGAAATAATAAAATTGAATATATGGTGATGGGACAAAAAAATGTTTCTGCCTTTGAGTTAACAATATCCCAAATTGTTATAGGAATATTTGGAGGAGCATTAGCTAGTATACTTATAACTCTTTTAGGTATTAATTTTGATGCACAGTCTAATGTATATATTATATTTATAATATCCATAATTCTAATGATGGTTAATCCGAGATTTATATGTCTTTCTTATTCAGGTGCTATTTTAGGCCTATTCTCTTTGATATTTTCATTAATAGGAGTACTTATAAATAAACCAGAAATTAATATTTTTGTAGTGGATATAATTAATTTAGTAGCTTTAATTGGTATTATGCATTTTGTAGAAGGTATTCTAGTTATGGTTGACGGAAAAAGAGGTGCTATACCTATTTTTGGAAGTAGAGATAATAAAATTGTAGGTGGTTTTGCTTTTAAGAGATTATGGGCTCTTCCAGTAGTATTACTTATGGCTATAGCAAATAATCACGGTGTTACAGGCGATGTTATTAATACTCCAATTTGGTGGCCTTTATTAAATCATAAAGAAAATAAAATTTTATTTGAAACAGTAGTACTAGCGGCACTTCCCTTATATACTGTAGTTGGTTATACATCAGTTACTTTTACAAAAACAAAAGGGAAAAAGACGTTGATGTCAGGATTATATATATCTTTATACGGATTAATATTAATAATATTGGCACCTATTGCAAAAATAGGAGTTATAGCTAAATTTTTGTTAATATTGTTTATGCCAATAGCTCATGAATTAATGTTAAAAATTCAAAGGAAAAGAGAGGTTAATGGAGAACCTATATATATTAGTGATAATGAAGGAATTATGATTCTAGATGTTGCTAAAAATTCTTTTGGTGAAAAAATAGGATTGAGGTCAAAAGATATAATTTTAAATATAAACAATTTAGACATGAATGATGATGAATTCATTTTTAAATTTATGGAGCAAGTTCCGAACAATCTTTATATGGAAATAAAAAGAGGAACAGAAAAATTATTTATAAATGAAACTGTTGAAAAAAAAATAAGACCTGGAATAGTAATAGTTCCAAGGGTTATACCCAATAAAAACAAGGTCTTAAAAATTGAAAATACTTTTGAAGATATATTAAGAAAGATTAAGGAAAGAGATAAATCTGATAATTAATATAGAAAACTAATTACAGTAAAGAGAGGGGTATCTATATGGGTGAGTTTAAAATACATTCCAAATTTAAGCCAATGGGAGATCAACCCAAAGCTATTGAAAAGCTTACTAAGAGTATAAAAAATAGCAAAAAGTTTCAAACTTTATTAGGTGTAACTGGCTCAGGAAAAACATTTACCATGGCCAACATAATAGAAAATGTTCAAAAACCTACTTTGGTTTTAGCTCATAATAAAACTTTAGCAGCACAGTTATGTTCAGAATTTAAAGAGTTTTTTCCTAACAGTGCTGTTGAATATTTTGTTTCTTATTATGATTATTATCAACCAGAAGCTTATGTAGCCCAAACTGACACCTACATTGAAAAAGATGCCAGTATAAATGATGAGATAGATAAACTAAGACATTCAGCCACAGCTTCGTTGTTAGAGAGAGAAGATGTTATAGTTGTGGCATCTGTATCTTGTATATATGGTTTAGGTAACCCTGAGGAATATAAAAAACTTACTGTGTCAATAAGAGAAGGTATGGAAAAAGACAGGAATGAAGTAATTAGAAAATTGATTGATATACAGTATGAAAGAAATGATATAAATTTTGTTAGAGGAACTTTTAGAGTAAGAGGTGATGTTTTAGATATATTTCCAGTATCATCAACCAATAAAGGAATTAGAGTAGAGTTTTTCGGAGATGAGGTAGATAAAATAAGAGAATTTGATGTTTTAACTGGTGAGATAATTTCAGGAATGAAGCATGTATCTATATTCCCAGCATCACACTTTGCTACTTCAAAAGAAAAATTAGAGATAGCAATAGAGCAAATAGAAATAGAACTTGAGGAAAGATTAGAAGAACTTAAAAATCAGGATAAGCTATTAGAAGCTCAAAGATTGAAACAAAGAACTAATTTTGATATAGAAATGATTAGAGAAGTTGGTTATTGTACAGGAATAGAAAATTATTCTAGAATATTAGATGGAAGAGCAAAAGGAACTCCACCACAAACATTAATGGATTTCTTTCCAGATGATTTTCTTTTGTTTATAGATGAAAGTCATGTTACTCTTCCACAAATTAGAGCTATGTATGGAGGAGATAAGTCAAGAAAAACATCTTTAGTAGAGTATGGATTTAGACTTCCTTCCGCCTATGATAATAGACCTTTAAAATTTGAAGAATTTGAAGAAAAGCTTAATCAAGTAGTTTTTGTAAGCGCCACACCGGGCCCTTATGAAAATGAACATTCACAAGAGGTTGCAGAACAAATAATAAGACCTACAGGACTTTTAGATCCAGAAATAGAGGTAAGGCCAATAAAGGGGCAAATTGATGATTTGTATGGTGAAATTAAAGAAACAATTTCAAAAGGTTTTAGGATATTAGTAACAACTTTAACTAAAAGGATGGCAGAAGATTTAACAAAATATTTAAAGGATTTAGGCATTAAAACTACATATTTACATTCAGATATTGATACTATGGAAAGAATGAAAATAATAAGAGATTTAAGAATAGGTGAGTTTGATGTATTAGTTGGAATAAACCTTTTAAGGGAAGGATTAGATATTCCAGAAGTAGCACTTGTGGCAATATTAGATGCAGATAAAGAAGGATTCTTACGTTCTGAGACATCTTTAATACAAACTACAGGTAGGGCTGCAAGAAATTCGGAAAGTAAGGTTATAATGTATGGAGATAGGATAACAAAATCTATGAAAAAAGCTATAGATGAAACTGTAAGAAGAAGAGAAATACAAAATAGATTTAATGAAAAACATAACATTGTACCTAGAACAATAATTAAGGATATCAGAGAAATAATAGAAATATCAACAGTTGCAGAAGAAACCCTTGAATATAGTCCACAATTAGATAACAATGAAGTTGATATAACAAAAGAAATAGAAAAATTGGAAGAAGAAATGAAATTAGCAGCTAAAGATTTACAATTTGAACGTGCTGCTGAGTTAAGAGATAGAATACAACAATTAAGTAATATTCAAAAAAGTAATGAAAATAAGTAGAAGTTTAGTTGCTTTTATATGACTAGAAGAAAAATTAGAAAATTAGAGGAGAAAGTAATGAGAGATAAAATTTTTATAAAAGGAGCAAAAGTACATAATCTAAAAAATGTTGACTTAGAAATTCCAAGAGATAAGTTTGTTGTATTTACAGGACTTTCAGGATCAGGAAAATCTTCCTTAGCATTTGATACATTGTATGCAGAAGGTCAAAGGCGTTATGTTGAGTCATTGTCTGCCTATGCAAGACAGTTTTTAGGGCAAATGAATAAACCAGATGTAGAATATATTGAAGGTTTATCTCCAGCAATATCAATTGATCAAAAAACTACAAGTAGAAATCCAAGGTCAACAGTAGGTACAATAACAGAAATATATGATTATTTAAGATTATTATATGCAAGAGTTGGAACTCCTCATTGTCCTAAATGTGGAAAAGTAATAACTCAACAAACTGTAGACCAAATGGTTGACCAAATAATGAATTTAGAACATAGGACTAAAATACAAATTCTAGCACCTATAGTTAGAGGTAAAAAAGGAGAACATGTAAAAATCATAGAAAATATAAAAAAGAATGGTTATGTGAGAGCTAGAATAGATGGAACTATAGTAGATTTAATAGAAGAAGAAATAAATCTAGAAAAAAATAAAAAACATACTATAGAAGTTATTATAGATAGACTAGTTGTAAAAGAAGATATAGAATCAAGGTTAGCGGATTCTATAGAAACTGCCTTAAAATTAGGAGAAGGTCTAATTATAGTAAATGTAATAGATGGTGAAGATATATTATTTAGTGAACATTTTGCTTGTATAGAATGTGGAATTAGCATAGGAGAAATGTCACCTAGAATGTTTTCATTTAATTCTCCTTTTGGAAAGTGTGATAAATGTGATGGTCTAGGTACATTGATGGAAATAGATGAAAATCTAATAATTCCTGATAAAAGCAAAAGCATACTTGAAGGAGCAATAGTTACATTTGGAGATAGTAGTTTAAAAGAAGATTCATGGACATTTTCTATATTAAAGGCTCTTAGTAAAGAATATAAATTTTCTTTAGATACACCAATAGAAAAATTACCAAGAGAAGTCTTAGATATAATATTATATGGAACTAATGGGAAGAGAGTAAAAGTAGAATATACTAAAGAATTTAGGACAGGAATATATAATCATGATTATGAAGGAGTAATAAATAATTTAAAACGTAGATACTTTGAGAGTAATTCTGATTATATAAAAAGAGAAATAGAGCAATATATGAGTGATAATCCATGTCCAAAATGCAAAGGTGCACGTTTAAGTAAAGAAGCATTATCTGTAACAGTGGGAGAAAAAAATATATTTGAATTTTGTATAATGGCTATAAATGATGAATTAAAATTCTTAGATGAATTAAAATTATCAGAGAAGAATAAAGTTATTGCAGAACAAATTTTAAAGGAAATAAGAAGCAGATTAACATTTTTGATAGATGTAGGATTAAACTATTTAAACTTAACGCGTTCTTCTGGAAGTTTATCAGGAGGAGAGGCACAAAGAATAAGATTAGCAACTCAAATAGGATCAAGTTTAATGGGAGTATTATATATACTTGATGAACCAAGTATAGGACTTCATCAAAGGGATAATGATAGATTAATAAAAACACTTAAACATTTAAGAGATTTAGGCAATACATTAGTTATAGTTGAACATGATGAAGATACTATGAAAGCTGCAGATTTTATAGTAGATATAGGTCCTAAAGCTGGAGAACATGGTGGAAACATTGTAGCTGCAGGAAGTATTGAAGAAATAATGAAATGCGATAATTCTATAACAGGTCAGTACCTAAGTGGTAAAAAGAAAGTGCAAGTCCCAAAAGAGTTTAGAAAACCACAGGATAGAAAAATAACAGTTGTTGGTGCTAAACAAAATAATTTAAAAAATGTAACTGTAGACTTCCCACTAGGAGTATTAGTATCTGTTACAGGTGTATCCGGTTCAGGTAAAAGTACACTTGTTAATGAAATATTATATAAAGGATTAAATAAAATTTTAAATAATTCTAAAAAAATACCTGGATTATATAAAGAAATTAAAGGCTATGATCAAATAGATAAAATTATAAATATAGACCAAAGTCCAATAGGAAGAACACCAAGAAGTAATCCAGCAACATATACAGGTACCTTTGATTTGATAAGAGAAGTGTTTTCTACTGTTCCAGAAGCTAAGATGAGAGGATATAAACCAGGGAGATTTAGCTTTAATGTTAAAGGTGGTAGATGCGAGGCATGTAAAGGCGATGGAATAATAAAAATAGAGATGCAGTTCTTATCAGATGTTTATGTGCCATGTGAGGTTTGTAAGGGAAAGAGATATAATAGAGAAACTTTAGAAGTGAAATATAAGGGCAAAAGTATAAATGACATATTAGAAATGACAGTGGAAGAGGCAATTAAGTTCTTTGAAAATCACACAAGAATAGTTAATAAGCTTGCAACTTTAATGGATGTTGGATTAGGCTATATAAGGTTAGGTCAACCTTCAACTACATTATCTGGAGGAGAAGCGCAAAGAATAAAACTTGCATATGAATTATCTAAAAGAAGTACAGGTAAAACATTATATATATTGGATGAGCCTACTACTGGATTGCATATAGATGATGTAAATAAACTAATAGGAATATTACAAAGACTAGTTGATAGTGGTAATACAGTAGTTGTTATTGAACATAATTTAGATGTTATAAAGTGCTCTGATTATATTATAGATTTAGGTCCAGAGGGTGGAGAAAAAGGTGGAACTATATTGTGCACAGGAAGTCCAGAAGATATATGTAAGTGTAATAGTTCTTATACAGGACAATATCTAAAAAAGATGTTATAATTGACATGAAAAGCAATAAAAACTAATAAAATACTGAATAAAACAGCATTAAAAATGTTGTTTTATTTACTATAAGGAGTAATGCCTATGGCCAATTTAAGTTTTATATTTAAAATAATAATCGTTATAATAATTTATTGTATTATTTTTTATGCTCTAAAAATTATGTACAAAGATGTAAAAAATGAAGGCAAAAAGAAACCGAGAAAAACTAGTAGACTTAAATTTGGATTAGAGATTATAAAACAAGGACAAAATCCAAATTTACAAGAAGGTTCTGTTATCCCATTAAATGAACAACTTACAATGGGTAGGGCAGAAGACAATACTGTTGTTCTAAAAGACAAATATGCATCGTCTCATCATATGAAAATATATATGAAAAATGGTGAGTACATATTAGAAGACCTGAAAAGTACAAATGGTACCTTTGTAAATGATAGAGCAGTCTCCAATAAAATAGCCTTGAAAAAAGGATATATAATTAAAATTGGATCATCAGAATTTAAAGTTATTAACTAAAGATGGTGAAAGGAGAAGGTTATGCATAACTTAAAAGAAGAAAAACGAGTCTTAAGATTTACTTATTTATTAACAGTGATACTCTTTGTTAATGTAACCGTAATTTCACCAACCTTTGATAAGGTATCTCTTGTTATGGGAGGTATGATGTGTGGGCTATTAGGATATTCCCACTTTATAATAAGAAAATTTTATCCTGATGGAGATAAATATATATTATTATTTTCTAATCTTTTGGCGGTTATAGGAATAGCAATGCTTTCAAGATTAGATATTCCTATATCAGGAGGTGCTTTTATTGAAGAAGGAACTAGAACATTTTTGGCTGCAAAACAAATAATATTTTTTACTATTGGAATAGCAGCATTTATAATGGTTGTTGTAATACTTCCAGATCTTAAAAGTTTTAGTAACTATAAATACATTTATTTGGTTATAACAATAGTATTTATGTCAATGGGTACACTATTAGGTCAAACAATTGGTGGAGCAAAGAACTGGGTATCAATAGCTGGATTTACTTTTCAACCATCTGAGTTTGGTAAAATAACTTTAGTAGCTTATTTAGCATCTGCTTTAAAGGATTATGGACAGGTGCCTAGTTATGTAAGAAGGCTTTTTAATAAAGCAAATTCAAAATTAGAAAGTAAAAAAGAAGAGATAAAACAGTTACAAGAAACCAGTGCTGAAAATAATGAAGAAATAAAAAATGAAGAAATAAAAAATGAAAAGATAAAGAGTGAAAAGATAAAAAATGAAAAGATAAAAAATAGAAATTTAAGTGTAAATAATATACTAAGCTTAGCAGAGCCAGCGGCAGTAGTAGCAATATGTCTAATGTTTATGCTATTACAAACAGACTTGGGATCTGCATTGATATTTTTTGGAATTTCAGTAACTATGTTATACATTGCTACTTCTAAGAAAAAATATGTTTTAATATCATTAGGACTATTTGTAATTGGAGCAGTAGCAGGTTATTTCTTATTTGGTCATGTTAGGGTTAGGGTTATGATATGGAAAGATCCATGGAAGTATGGATATAATGAAGGATTACAATTAGTTCAAGGACTAATATCCTTATCGGAAGGTGGAGTTTTTGGTACGGGATTAGGTCTTGGATATCCTAAATTTGTTCCAGTTGTAACGACAGACTTTATATTTTCAGCTATATGTGAAGAAATGGGAATACTTACAGGTATAGCAGTTATGTTAATATACTTTTTATTATTTTATAGGTGTATTAGAGCTGCTATATATGTTAAAGATAAATTTTCAAGATTATTGGCGGTAGGATATAGTACTATGATAGCCTCTCAAGCATTGGTTATTATAGGAGGTGTTACTGGCGCAATACCTCTTACAGGAATAACATTGCCTCTAGTAAGTTATGGTGGAAGTTCTCTTTTAATAACTTATTTCTCACTTGGAATTATTCAAAAGATTTCAGAGGAGGGCAATAGAGATGAGTAATAATGAAAAAAATAACATAGCAGATAACATAAAAAAAGTACTTATAGTTTTTCTTGCATTTTTTATAGCTTTAATAAGTTATATAAACTATATTTATGTATTTAAAAGTGATGAATATAAAGAAAGTGCATTTAATAAAAGACATCAGGCAGAAAGAGATAAAGTACTTAGAGGAACTATATTTGATAGAGATATGAATGCATTAACTAGTAGTGAAAAAAATGGAGAGTTTGATCAAACTAGAAAATATTTATATCCAGAACAATTTGCACATGTTATAGGTTACTATGATGTAGTGTATGGGTTAAGTGGATTAGAGAAAAAATTTGATAAAGTATTAAGTGGAAATGATGAATTTTCCTTGAAAAAATACTTTGGTAAAGACGAGGATGAAGTTGGAAATAGTATTGTAACTACTTTAAATAAGCAGTTACAATTGGCAGCTTATGATGCGTTGGGAGATCAAAAGGGATCAGTAGTGGCATTGAATCCTAAAACAGGAGAAGTGTTAGCTATGGTTTCTAAACCAACATTTAATCCTAATAACTTAGAGGAAATATGGGATGAATTATCACAGGATGAAGAAACTCCGTTTTTAAATAGATCAACTGCAGGATTATATGCGCCAGGCTCTACATTTAAAGTTGTTACTGCAATATCAGCAATAGAAAACATTTCAGACATAACAACTAGAACTTTTCAAGATGATGGTGTAATATACTTTAATGATACTACTTCATTGGAAAACTATGATAGAATACCACATGGTTCTATAAATTTAGAACAGGCTTTTTCAGTATCAAGTAATGTGGTCTTTGGAACTTTAGCAATGGAACTTGGAAATGATAAGTTAAAAGAAACAGCAGAAAAATTTTATTTTAATAAAGAAATTCCATCTTCAACATTAGTATTAGAAGATAGTAGTTTCCCAACATATAAAAAATATGAGCAGGGAAATATTGCACAAAGTGGTATAGGACAAAGTGGCGTTTTAGCAAGTCCTATGCAAATGGCACTAATTGCTAGTGCTGTTGCAAATGATGGTGTTATGATGGAACCTAATGTTGTTAAGGAAGTTATAGATCCATCTGGAAATAAAGTTTCAGAAGTAGAATCAAAAGAAATAGGAGAAGTAATATCTCCAGAAACAGCACAGATTTTACAACAGTATATGAGAACGGTTGTCACTAGTGGAACAGCAACAAATGCGAATTTATGGAATGTTGAAGTTTGCGGTAAGACAGGAACAGCAGATCATGATAGTGGTGATAAAGTTCCACATAGTTGGTTTATTGGGTTTGCACCTTATGAAAATCCAGAAATAGCTTTTGCAGTCATACTAGAAGAAGGCGGAAATTCATCAAGAAATGCTGCTGAGGTAGCTAAAGACATGTTAAGTAGTTACTATGGAGAGTAAATAATAACAAAGACATATTATCTAATAATTTTAGGTGATATGTCTTTTTAAATTATGAGGATAATAATCCTTTATATGATATAATTTAATACTACTACTTTTTAATATACTTAAAGTAGTGATTTTATATACAAATTAATCTTTTGTAGTATAATTTGTATAAGATATACAATAAATCAAAACTGAATTTAAATTTATTTTGCTTTGTTTATAAAAATAGAAATTTGGTGTGAGGTGTTATATAATGACAGGAAAAACTCACCTAAGTGTAGGTGTAACAACCTTTATGTATTTTAGTGACAAATTACCCGGGAAATATGTATTATTAAGTCTATTATTTACGATTATTGGGTCTATGTTTCCTGATATAGATCACCCTAAAAGTATACTTAATAAGTATCTGTTACCATTTAGAAA
The DNA here is from genome assembly GCF_054767855.1 of Clostridium sp. CTA-19. Classification (NCBI taxonomy): domain Bacteria; kingdom Bacillati; phylum Bacillota; class Clostridia; order Eubacteriales; family Clostridiaceae; genus Clostridium; species Clostridium sp. CTA-19. Next base: position 33,960 of record NZ_BAAABH010000007.1, read on the forward strand.
CAATACGACAAAAGTTGTAGTTTATCTATTTGTAGGTATTTTAATAATCTATTTAGATACAACATATAAAGGGTCTATGATATTTAAAATTATGGGAATAAGCTCTATATTAATAGCACTATCACCACATAGGACAGGATTTACGCATAGTGTTTTTGGCGCGTTAATGACTACTTTTATTGTAGCTGCATTTTCTAAAGCATACGATTTTAAAAATTTGCAATATTATTTTATGTTAGGATATATAGGACATTTAATTTGTGATATGTGTACTAGAAAAGGAGTGCCACTTTTATATCCTATAAAAAACAATAAATTTAAATTTCCTATGGCATACAGTAGTAGTTCAAAAAGAGGGAAGTTTATAGAAAATATAATTATATTAAGTAGTATAATTTATTCAACATTAAAATTGCCAACATTATTTTAACGTTATAAGTAAAAATTAAAGTACATATAGGGGAACAAAATCTAACTTTAAATTATTCATCAAATCTTTGTTATCCGTTGAGAAAAATAAGTAATAATCACCACAACGCTTAACTAGTTGATATTAACTTTTAATATTAAGTAAAGGGGTGTTAATATTGTTTGATTTTCAATTTCAATTAAAAAATCTTCCTGATAATCCAGGAGTTTATATAATGAGAAATTTTCTGGGAGAAGTTATATATGTAGGGAAAGCTAAAAATTTAAAAAATAGAGTTAGGCAATATTTTCAAAACTCTAAAAATCATAGTGAAAAAGTTAAAGCTATGGTAAAACACATTTCAGAATTTGAGTATATAGTTACAGACTCTGAAATAGAGGCATTAATATTAGAATGTAATTTAATAAAAAAGTATAGTCCTAAATACAATATTTTACTTAAAGATGATAAAAGTTTTCCACTTATAAAAATAACAATAAATGAAGAGTTTCCAAGAGTAATAGTTACAAGATCAATATTAAATGATGGAGCTAAGTATTTTGGTCCATATACTGATGCATCAGCAGTTTACGAAACATATGATTTAATAAAAAAGACTTTTCCATTAAGGACTTGTAGAAAAAATATAACTACAGAAGGAAAAAATACACGACCTTGTTTAAATTATCATATAAATTTATGTAAAGGTCCCTGTGACAAACTTATATCTAAAGAAGAATATATGGTTATAGTTAATAATGTTATAGATGTATTGAATGGAAAAAATAAAGCTGTAATAAATTTAATAAAAAAGGAAATGGAATGTGCAGCTATGAATTTAGAGTTTGAAAAAGCTGCTAGTTTAAGAGATAAACTAATTGCTATAGAAAAGATAAATGAAAAGCAAAAAATTATAAGTTCACATTTTGAAAATGAAGACTTTATTGCTATATCTCAAGATGAAAAAGACAGTTGCATTCAAATATTCTTTTTAAGAGATGGTAAAATCTTAGGACGGGAACACTTTATATTAAATGATACTGGCACAGAGGAAAAAGGTCGAGTGGTGTCAGAGTTTATAAAAGGCTTTTATGGCGGTACTGCATTTATACCTAAACAGATATATGTTACATATATAGATGATAAAGATATTATTGAAGAATATCTAACTATTAAAAAAGAGTATAAGGTAAGTATAAAAGTTCCTATAAAAGGTGAGAAGAAAAAATTATTGGATATGGTAGAAAAAAACTCTAGTCATGCTTTAGAAATGTTTAAATTAAAAGATAAAACTGATAAAGAACTACAAAGCAAAATTCTAAAAGAATTGCAAGAAGTGTTGAATTTGCAATATATTCCCATTAGGATAGAAGCTTATGATATATCAAATATAATGGGAGTGGATTCTGTTGGAACTATGGTTGTATTTCAAGATGGAAAGGCTAAAAATAGTGATTATAGAAGGTTTAAAATAAAAACAGTAGATGGACCTAATGATTACGAATCTATGAGAGAAATTTTAACACGTAGATTTAAACATGGATTAGATGAAATAAAAAAAATACAAAATAATGAGATAAATTTAACAGCAGGCAAATTTTCTGTTTTTCCAGATTTGATTATGATGGATGGTGGAAAGGGCCAAGTTAATATAGCTTTAGAAGTGTTAAATGAATTAAATATAAATATTCCTGTATGTGGTATGGTTAAAGATGATAAACATAGAACAAGAGGATTAATTTATGAAAATCAAGAATTAGATATAAAACCTAATACAAAACTTATAAATTTAATTACTAAAATACAGGATGAGGTGCATAGATTTTCTATAACTTATCATAGGTCACTTAGAAGCAAGACTACTCTTCACTCTATATTAGAGGATATACCCTATATTGGTGATAAACGTAGAAAAGAACTTTTAAAAGAGTTTATAACTGTTGAAAATATAAGAAAAGCAACAGATGAGGAAATATTGAACTTACCATCTATGGATAAAAAATCACTAGAAAGTTTAAGAAAAAATTTATAATACTTGCTTTATATATTTAAAATTTAAATTTTAATCTATATATAAAGGGATATAATAAAAATAAGATTAACTTTAGAAAAAATTTATACTTAGAGCTAAATTTGTACATATATTTATAATTCTTTAATATGTACAAAGAAAGGAGAAAACATGAAAGCTGTAGTTGATGTTCATACACATACTGTTTCAAGTGGTCATGCATATAATACTTTATTAGAAAATATAAAGGAAGCTTCAAATAAAGGGATAAAAATATTAGGTGTTTCTGATCATGGTCCAGATATGCCAGGAGGACCACATATTTTCCATTTTGCAAACTTAGATGATATTCCAAGAAAACTTTACGGAGTCAAAATATTAAGAGGTTGTGAAGCAAATATAATTGATTATGATGGAAATCTAGACATACCTGAAAGAATATCTAGAAGATTAGACTATATGATTGCTAGTTTACATGATGTTTGTATAAAATCGGGAACAATAGAAGAAAATACAAGTGCAATTATAGGAGCTATAAAAAATAAAGATGTATTTATAATTGGACATTCTGGAAATCCTAAGTTTCCTATAGATATGGAAAAGGTAGTTATAAAAGCTAAGGAAGAGAATAAAATAATAGAGCTTAATAACAGTTCTTTTGTAAATTCTAGAAAAGGTAGCGATAAGAATTGTTATAAGATAGCAGAACTCTGTAAACAATATGGTGTTAAGATGATTTTTGGAAGCGATGCACATAACTGTTTTAATATAGGTGAATTTTCAATGGTTCAAAAATTAGTTGAAGATATAGATTTTCCAAAAGAGCTTATAATGAATTATGATGAAAAAATGTTTACAGATTATTTACAAGGAAAAGGAAAAAATATATAGTAATTATTGATTAATAACATGCTAATAAATTATACTATAGATATGTAAATATTTTGTGAAAGAGGTAAGAGATGAGTCAGAAAAAAGAATTGATTAATGAATTAAAACTTGTATTAAAGGAAGAAAATATAGAATTTGATTCACCTATGAAAGATCATATAACTTTTAAAGTTGGAGGTCCTGCTGATATTTTAGTATATCCAACCAATTATGAAGAAGTTATTTCCATAATAAAACTATGTAAAAAATATGAAAGTAATTATTTTATATTAGGAAATGGCTCAAATTTGTTGGTTAAAGATGGAGGCATAAGAGGTGTTGTTGTAAAGTTTAGCAAATTAAGTGATATAAAAGTTGAAGATGATAAGGTTATTGCGCAAAGTGGTGCTAAGCTTTGTGATGTAACTAGTGAATCTTTAAAAGCATCTTTAAAAGGTTTTGAATTTGCTTGTGGAATACCTGGAAGTATAGGCGGCGCTACAACTATGAATGCAGGTGCTTATAATGGGTGTATGGCAGATGTTGTTGAAAGTGTATTAGTAGTTGATAAAGAGGGTAATTTAATAAAACTAGCTAAAGAAGATTTAGAGTTTGGATACAGACATAGTGTGGTAATGACTCATAATTATATAGTTTTAGAAACTACTTTAAAATTAATAAGACATAATAGCGAAGATATAAAAACAAGAATAGATGATTTAACAGATAAAAGAAATTCTAAACAACCATTAGAGTATGCTTCAGCAGGTAGCACTTTTAAAAGACCAGAAGGATATTTTGCAGGTAAATTAATACAAGATGCAGGGTTAAAAGGAAAAGGTGTAGGAGGAGCGGAAGTTTCTACTAAACATTCAGGGTTTATAATTAATAAAGGAAATGCAACAGCAAAAGATATATTAGACCTTATATCTATGGTTCAAAAAGAAGTTAAAGAGCAATTTGATGTTGATTTATATCCGGAAGTAAGAATAATAGGTGAAGATAAATAAATTATAATAAATTAAAAGCAACTGCTGATGCAGTTGCTTTTTTTATAAGCTTAAAACTTCTTTTAATGCATTTATAAATACTATGTTTTGCTCTTTAGTACCTATACTTAACCTTATCCAACCAGGCATTCCCAAGAAACTTCCAGGTCTTATTATAACACCACGTTTAAGTAACTCATTAAATAAATTTATATCATCTTTTTTAGTATCAAACATTATAAAGTTTGTATTACTTTTAATATATTCTAAACCTAGATTTTCAAGTTCTTTATATAAGTATTCTTTACAATCTTTATTAGTGTTATGAACTAATTTTATAAAATCTTGGTCCTCTAATGCGGTAACAGCTGCCTTTTGTGCAAATAAGTTTACATCAAAAGGTCCAATAACTCTATTGAAATATCCACCAAGTTCTTTGCTTGCAATACCATAACCACATCTTAATGCCGCTAAGCCATAAGCTTTAGAAAATGTTCTAAGAATTATCATATTTGGATATGATGGTAATAAACTTAAAGAATCAGGATAATCATCATCAGTTACATATTCTATATAAGCTTCATCCATAACTACTATTACGTGTGAAGGTATTTTTTTAAGAATATTTTCAAGTTCAGACTTAGTAAATATTGTGCCTGTAGGATTATTAGGATTACATAACCAAATAATTTTTGTTTTTTTAGTAATTGCATTAACCATAGCATCTAAATCTAAACCATGATTCTTCATTGGAATTTGAATAACTTTTCCACCCATAAGTTTAGTGGAATCAATGTATCTTGAGAAAGTTACTTCACCCATTATAGATTCATCACCAGAATTTAAAAAAGTATTACAGATAACTTTTATAAGTGAATCTGAACCTGTACTACAGAAAATTTGATCAAAATGAACATTATTTTTTTTAGCTATATTATATTTTAATTCATAGTTAGAAGCATCTGGATACATATTAGCCTCATCTATCATATTTTTTAAAACAGCTTTGACTTTTTCAGAACAACCTAATGGATTTTCATTAGATGCTAATTTTATAACTTCATTTAAACCTAGTTCTCTCTTTACTTCATCTATAGGCTTACCTGCTTTATAGACATTCAAGTTTAGTATTTCGGATCTAACTGCATAATTCATAATATAACCCCCTTGTTGTTTTTTGAAAATTTAGTTTATTCCTCTGCTATAGATTTTACTATTAAAATAAAAATTTTCAATAATATTACAAATTATTAAAAATTTATTAACTTTTACTTTTAGTAGCTAAAAATCAGTACTTTAACGTGATATATAATATAATTATTTTTTGAAATTCATTAAAAAAATTAAAGAAATAGGAAGTATTTTACAAGTAAACTATGGAGAATTTATAGAAGCTACTTTATTATTTAATAATGGAATAAATATGCTTAAAAGGATATAGGTATTACTATAATGGATTTTATTTTTTTAAATTAAATATGTTATAATATTATAATGTATGATTATATAAATACAATTTTAAAAAGCTATAAAGTATTACTATAATATTTATTGATTTTTTTATTAATAAATATTATAGTATATTAGTTAAAAAATTAAGAATAGAAATTTAAAAAAATCAGAAACAAATTAAAATGGAAGCTATATTACTATTTAGGGATACAATTTAAAAAATTTAAATATAAAAAGGATGGTTTAGTATGAGATTTGTTATAGTTACTGGAATGTCAGGGGCAGGAAAAACTCAAGCTATGAGAAGTCTTGAAGATTTAGGATATTTTTGTGTAGATAATTTACCGCCTACATTAATTCCTAAGTTTGCAGAGGCATGTTATCAAACAGAAGGAAAAATAGATAAAATAGCTGTAGTAGTAGATATAAGAGGAAGAAAATTTTTCGATGACTTATTTGCAAGTTTAAAGGTTCTTAAAGAACATGGATATAATGATTATGAAATGCTATTTTTAGAGGCTACAGATGAAGTTTTAGTTAAAAGATATAAGGAATCTAGAAGAAAACATCCTTTAGCACCAGATGGAAGAATATTAAATGGTATAACTATAGAGAAGAAAAAATTAAAAGAAGTTAGAGAAAAGGCTAACTATATAATAGATACAACTAAACTTAGCAATAAAGAATTAAATGAAGAAATAATAACTATATTAGGAGAACAAGGACAAATAGAAACAAAACTTTTTGTAAATGTACTGTCCTTTGGCTTCAAATATGGAATTCCTGTAGATGCAGATTTAGTTTTTGACGTTAGATTTTTACCCAATCCATATTATATTGCAGAACTTAAGCCATATTCAGGTAAAGATATTCCAGTTAGGGAGTATGTATTAAGTAAAGATGAAACTAAAATATTTATCGATAAGTTAAATGATATGTTACATTTTCTTTTACCAAATTATAAAAAAGAAGGTAAAAGACAGCTTATAATAGCAATTGGATGTACTGGAGGAAGACATAGGTCTGTAGCAATAGCAAACAAAATTCATGAAGTTTTAGAAAATAGTGGGTATACTGTTACTATAGACCATAGAGATATAAATGAAGATGTTAGTAGAGGAGCTGGAAAGCTATGAGGCTCAAGTACTGGCTTAGGCCAGGTTTAGGGATTAAAAGATGGGTGTTTTATATTATATTAGGCTCTTGTTTATGTGCATTTGGAGGTTTGAAATTAGTAGATTCAATAAGAGATAAAAACGTTGATTTTATGTTTTTATTTGTAGGATTAGTAGGATCAGCAGTATTTTATTATGGACTAACAAGATATGGAGCAAAAATGTTGTCTTTAGGAAGCTTGGACATAGGAAATGATGGAATAGAAAGTAAATCACTTCCAGAAATTTTATATGAAAGAAAGGTTCTTATTAATGGTCCTAAAATAGTAGTTATAGGGGGAGGAACAGGACTATCTACACTACTTAGTGGTTTGAAAAAATATACAAGTAATATAACGGCTATAGTTACCGTTGCAGATGATGGTGGTGGTTCAGGAATATTACGAAAAGATTTAGGTATGTTGCCACCAGGAGACATAAGAAACTGCATAACAGCATTAGCGTATACACAACCTGTTATGGAGGATTTATTTAGGTATAGATTTAAAGAAGGAGCCTTAGAAAATCAAAATTTTGGGAATCTATTTTTAGCAGCTATGCATGGAATATCAGATAATTTTAATGAAGCTGTGAAGAAAACGTGTTCGGTTTTAGCAGTAAAGGGAAGGGTAGTACCTGTAACTTTAGATAATATAACTTTATGTGCAAAATTAAAAAATGGAAAGATTGTAAAAGGGGAGTCTAATATACCTAAGGAATGTATAAAAGACAATACAAGCATAAACAAGGTGTATATAGAACCATCTAAAGCTAAAGCTATAGATGAGGCTATAGATGCTATATTAGAAGCTGATGCAGTTGTTTTGGGGCCAGGTAGTCTATATACAAGTATAATTCCTAATCTTTTAGTTGACGGAATTACTGAAGCTATAGAAAAAAGTAATGGCCTTAAAATATATATATCAAATATATTAACTCAAATGGGTGAAAGCGATAATTATTCTGTAGAAGATCACATAAAAGCAATATATAAGCACTCATCAGATAAAGTTATAGATTATGCAATAGTAAATGATGCAGAGTTAAGTGAAAAAGATAAAGCAAAATGTGTACATGATGATTATTACTTAGTAAAACAAGATAATAAGAAAAATAAAAAGATGAAAATTCAATATATAAAAGGAAATTTTATAAAGTTAAATGAAAAAGGTCATATAAAGCACAATGAAGATAAGTTGGCAGCAACTTTAGTAGAAACAGTACTTAGAAAAAGTTTATTTTATGATGATAAAAGAATCATAGAGTTTTTTTATTTATCACACATGTTAAAAGAATCTAGAAAGAGTAGGGAGAAAAAATAAAGATGTCATTTTCACTAAAGGTAAAAAATGAAGTTTGTAGATATGTAGAATTAAGTAAAGAAGAAGCTGTAGCAGAGCTTTCAGGTATAATGAGAGCTAGCGGCACATTAGGCATAGGGGCTAATAGGAGCTTGAATTTTAAAATTATAACTGAAAATCCTGCTATAGCTAGATTGATATTCAAGTTGTTAAAAGAGCATTTTGATATACACACTCAAGTAATAGTAAAAAGAAGTAACTCATTAAAGAAAAATAATGTTTATATAGTTATGATAAAAGAAGACATGAATGTAAAACAGTTACTTTTAGATGTGGGTATACTTACTGAAGAAAGTTTTTTTAGTTTAAATTATACAATTTCTAAAAAGATGGTTGAAGATATTAATGCTAAAAGAGCTTACATAAGAGGTGCATTTCTAGGAGGAGGTAGCATAAGTAATCCAGAAAAAACATATCATTTAGAATTTGTAACTCATAATTTAGATTATGCTAATGAATTAAGTACATTAATAAATGGATATGGATTGTCTTCTAAAGTTATACAAAGAAAAAGTAGTTATGTTGTATATATAAAAGAGGGAGAACAAATTGTAGATTTATTAAATATAATAGGTGCTCATAGTTCTCTTTTAGAATTAGAAAACATAAGAATAATGAAAGAAATGAGGAATAATGTAAATAGACTTGTTAATTGTGAAACTGCTAATTTAAGTAAAACTGTAAATGCGGCAGTAAGACAAATTGAAAGTATAAAGCTTATTCAAAGGGAAATAGGGCTTAATAGACTAGCTAAGAATTTAAGAGAAATAGCAGAACTAAGATTAGATTATCCAGATGAATCATTAAAAGAACTAGGTGCTATGCTTAATCCACCTGTAGGTAAGTCTGGGGTAAATCATAGATTAAGAAGAATTGAAAAAATAGCTGAAGAACTTAGGAAGGAAGAATGGTAGTTTATGTCAAAACATGAAGAAATTATAAAATTCATACTTTCCTTAGATATAGGGACCAAAATTTCTGTAAGAGGAATAAGTAATGACTTAGGAGTTAGTGAAGGAACAGCATATAGGGCTATAAAAGAATGTGAAGCCATAGGAATAGTAAATACAATACCTAGGGTTGGAACGGTGAGAGTAGAAAAATTAGAAAAAAGACATATAGATAAACTAACATTTAAAGACGTTGTAGCCATTGTTGAAGGCACAATTTTAGGTGGGAGTGCTGGGTTAGAAAGAACGTTAGAGCGATTTGTAATAGGTGCTATGGAAGTTGAAAGTATACATAAATATATAGATGCAGATTGTTTATTTATTGTTGGAAATAGAGAACTTGCTCAAAAACTTGCTTTAGAAAAACAATGTGCAGTTTTAGTAACTGGAGGTTTTGAGTGTAGTGATAAAATAAAAGAATTGGCTAACAAAAATGGACTACCATTAATATCATCAACTTACGATACCTTCACAGTAGCAAGTATGATAAATAAAGCTTTGTTTGAAAATAACATAAAAAAAGATATAATTTTAGTAGAAGATATTATGGGGAATAGCCCTACTTGTCTTAGTAGTGGTGATACTATAAAAACTTTAAAAAAGTTAGTGCGAGAAACTGGTCATGAAAGATACCCGGTAATAGATAGTGAGACAAGGGTCGTAGGAATTGTTACATTAGCAGATTTACCTAATGATACTAGCGATGAAGATATAATAGATACAATTATGGTGAAAAAGCCTATAGTCGTAATGCCAACAACTACACTTGCTTATGCTGCTCATATAATGGCATGGGAAGGTATAAAGTTATGCCCTGTTGTAAATAGAAATAAGTTAGTTGGAGTTATTTCACGTGAAGATGTAATAAAAGCTATGCAGATAGCTATTAGACAGCCACATGTTGGTGAAACTATGGATGATTTAATAATAAAAAATTTTAAATTTGAGGCAAGTAAAGATAAGGTTCATTTTTGGGGTGAGATTATTCCAGAAATGCTGGATTCGCTAGGAACAGCTTCATGGAATGCATTAAATATGCTACTATCCACTATGGGAACTATGGCTTTAAGACAAAATAATATAAACGCCAATATTGCAATAGATAGTTTTTCATCATATTTTATGAAACCTGTTCAAATGGGAAGAGTTATAGATATTTATGCAGAAGTTGTGGATGTAGGAAGATACTATTCAAAAGTAGATATATCTATTTATAATAGTGATAAATTGTTAATAGCAAAGGCAATGCTGTCAGCTAAAATGTTAAAAAAATAATATTTTGAGGCATATGAAAAGAAAATAAGATACCAAAAATTCGAAGGATATTTATAACGAGACAAGGAGATGAAATTCAGTCATAGTGGTGCTATGTCTGGATTTTAATGACGAAGTGTTCGTGGCAAATAGGCGAGAATACTGGTTTATTATTTATTCGATTTTGCCTAAATAAGGGGATGATTATATGTTTACACATATAGTATTTTTTAAACTAAAAAATCCAAGTGAAGAAAATTTAAAAAAAGTAAAAGAAATATTTTTAAGTATGAATGGAAAAATAGATTGCCTAAAATACTTAGAAGTAGGAGTAGATGAATTACATACAGAAAGGTCTTATGATATTGCACTTGTGACAAAATTTAATTCCTTAGATGATATGAATACTTACCAATCTCATCCATATCATGTCAATCATGTTTTAGCTCCATTAAAAGAAATGGTAGAGAGTTCTAAGGCTATAGATTATCATAATTAAATGACGAAAAAGCTATTTAAAATATAATTTGCTATATATTTTAAATAGCTTTTTAAATTATATAGGGAAACAAGCTCTAATTTGAATTTATTCAATAACCTTAAAATATTTTTATACAATATACAGTGTTGAATTCTAAGTAATTTGGAGCATGTCTCACTATTTTAGGTATCCAAGTTTTGGAATGAGTAATTTTAAAAGTAAACTTGGAACCCTATATAATAAAATATCAAAATCTAAATTTAAATATATAATTGTTTCAAATTTCGACAAATAATATACAATATAAGTTAAAATACGTAAAAGTGTTACAATATTTAATTAAATAGTGTATAATTATTACAAAAACATTTCATTAAGGGGGATACTTATGAAAGGAAAAGAAAGTTTAAAAAAATGTTCGTTTTTGCTAGCATTTATAATGATGTTTTCTCTTGTTTTCCAATTTGATGCAGAAAACGTATTGGCTAGCGAAAGTGAAAAGGTTATCAATATTTTAAGTTTCAATGATTTTCATGGTGCATTACAAGAATCAGGAAAAAATGTTGGAGCAGCAAAATTAATAGGAGAATTAAAAAAGTTTAAAAGTGAAAATCCTAATACTGTAGTAGTAAGTGGTGGAGACCTATTCCAAGGTAGTCCTATGTCTAACTTGAAAGAAGGACAACCGGTGGCAGATATGATAAAAATATTAGGTCTTAAATATTCTGCATTGGGAAATCATGAGTTTGACTGGGGAAGAGATAAGATACCTAATTGGCAAGAACAAGGAGATTTTAATTTTTTAGCAGCAAATCTTTATGATGATTCAACTAATGATACAGTTTCATGGGTGAAACCATATGCTATAGAAGAAGTTGATGGTGTAAAAATAGGATTTATAGGACTTATAACACCAGATACTGCAATTGCAACTAAAGCTGAAAATATTCAAGGACTAACATTTAAAGATCCAGTAGAAATCGCTACACAATTAAGCAAAAAATTAAAAGAAGAAGAAAAAGTAGATGTTGTTATAGCGCTAACACATATAGGTGGAAAACAATCTGAAGATGGAAGTATAACAGGTGAAGTTGCAAATTTAGCATCGGTAGAAGGATTAGATGCTATAGTATCAGCTCATTCACATACTAAAATTTCAGGAATAGTAAATGATGTGCCTATAGTACAAGGTATGAATAATGGTAGAGCAATAGCAAAACTTCAGATAAGTTTAAATGAAGATAAAACTATAAAATCTATAGCACCGTCTGTAGATGTTTTATATGAAAGAGCAGATACATTAATTGAAGATGCAGAAACTAAAAATATGGTAGATAATTATTTATTAGATTTAAAACCATTATTAGATGAAAAAATAGCAGATTTAACAGTAGACTTACCTCATGATAGAAGCAAGGGATTAACTGAACTTGGTGAGTTTGTAAGTAAAAATTTAGCAGAAGTTGCAGGTACCCAAATTTGTGTCATGAATGGTGGAGGAATAAGAGCACCATTATCAAAAGGTACTTTAACTATGGGAGACATGTATACAGTATTACCTTTTGATAATACACTTGTAACTATGGAAATAAAGGGTTCAGATTTAAAAAAAGTTATAGAAAATGGAATAGCACCAGCTAACTATGGTTGGGGTCAATTCTATGGTTTAAAGGTATATTATGAGCCAAGTAAAGAGTTTGGAGATAGAATACTTTCAATGGATTTATTAGATGGAACACCAGTAGAAATGGACAAGTATTACACATTAGCAACTAATGATATGATCTACGGTGGTGGAGATAATTATGACTTTTCAGGAGCCATAAATGTTAAAGATACAATGGTTCCATTAAGAGATTCTTTAGTAGAAAAATTCAAAACAGAAGGTACATTATCACATACTTATGGAAATAATCTTGTTGAAGGACCAAAACCTGAAGAAAAACCTGAAGAAAAACCTGAGGTGAAACCAGAAGTAAAACCAGAGGCGAAACCACAAGTAAAACCAGCTACTAAACCTTCTTCAAATAATAAAAAGAAAGAAGGTAAATTACCTCAAACAGGTGCCGCAAGAGGAAATACTGATATGTTAATGTTAGGATTTATATTAGTATCTTCAGCAGCATTTATAATGATAGTAAGCAAGAAAAAAGATAAAAACGATGTTGCATAAGTATAATTAAAAATAAGTTAAAGGTGGATAATTAATAAGATAAAGATTAATTATCCACTTTTAGATACATAAATTAATAAATCTATTATGATGGGGGATTCTTATGTTTAAAAAATTAAAAGGAAAAAAGCAAATAGCAATAGTTGTAGCTTTATCTATTGTAACTTCATTAACTTTAGGAAGTATTCCAACGAAGGCATTTGCTAATGATGAGGTTAAAGAAATTCAAGTTTTAGGAACATCTGATTTGCATGGATGGTTTATGTCTCATGATTATGCAAGTAATGAAGAACAAAAAAAAGGTGGGTTAACTCAAATATCATCATTATTTAAACAGCTTAAATCTGAAAATCCAAATACAATAATAGTAGACGCAGGAGATACCGTACAAGATAATATGTCAGACTTATTTATAAATGATGATATACATCCAATGTTATACGCTATGGACGAGATTGGTTACACATCTTGGACATTAGGAAATCATGAGTTTAATTATGGTGATAAAGTTGTAGAAAAAACAGTAAATAAGCCTAGAAAAATGAAGGTTTTATGTGGAAATGTTTATAAAGCAGATGAAAGCTTATTAGGTCAGCCATATGTAGTTGAAGAAATAGATGGGGTAAGGATTGCTAACATAGGTATGACTACACCAAATATACTAAAATGGGATGGTCCTAAGTTGCAAGGGTATAAAGTTACTGATCCTGTAATTGAAACAAGAAAAGCAATAGATAAAATAAAATCTAATAATGAAGCTGACGTAATAATTGCAACAGTTCACATGGGTAAAGATAAAGAATATATTGATGGGGATAATGCAACAGATTTAGCAAATGCTTGCCCGGAATTAGCAGCTATAATATGTGGTCATGCACATTCAAAAATACCAGGAGATATTGTAAATGGAGTATTAATAACAGAACCAGGTAAACAAGGGGAACAAGTTTCGAAAATTAATTTAAAAGTAATCAAAAATAAAGATGGAAAATATAGTGTAATTGATAAGCAATCTGATATTGTAAATGTAAAAGATTATCCTATTGATCAAGAATTAAATGAAAAACTTAAACCTTTCCATGATAAAGCAGTAGAAGAAGCTACTCAAGTTATAGGGACTTTAACAGGCGGAAATTTAGCTCCACAAGATGAGATTAAGGGAATAACTCAAGGACAAATACAAGATACTGCAGTTATGGATTTAATACTAAACACACAGCTACATTACACGAAGCAACATATTCCAGAGGGAGCAAGGAATATTACTTCAGCAGCATTATTTAGTCCAAGTGCTAATATTAATGAAGGAACAATAAGAAAATGTGATGTGGTTAAAATATATAAGTTTGATAATACATTATATACTTTAAAGATTAATGGAACTCAACTTAAAAAATATATGGAATGGTCAGCAAATTATTATAATCAATATAAAGATGGAGATTTAACAGTATCCTTTAATCCTGAAATGAGAGGATATGAATATGATATGTTTGCGGGAGTTAATTATGACATTAATATATCTAAGCCAACTGGACAAAGAATAGAAAATTTAACTTATGAAGATGGAACTAAAGTTAATGATAATGATGTGATTTACTTAACAGCTAATGATTATAGAACAAGTACTAGACTTTTAGGCGATTTATTTAAAGATGATAATGTAGAAGTTATACACAAAACAGCAGATGATGAAGTTAGCGCAGTTAGAGATTTAATAAGAGAATATATAATAAATGAAAAAGGTGGCAAAATACAACCTGATGTAGATAATAATTGGAAGATTACAGGTTATAATTTTGATCCAGATAAAAGAGAGGCTGCAGTTCGCCTTATTAATGAAGGAAAAGTAAATATACCTACAAGTGAAGATGGAAGAAGTCAAAACATAAGAAGTATAACATGGGATGATATAAAAGATTTTGTACCAGAACTAGAAAACCCTAAGGATGATTCAAAAGAAAATCCTAATGGAAAACCAGAGATTAAACCTGAAGAAAAACCAAATAAGGACTCTAGTAATAAAGAAAGTAGCACAAATAATAAAAAGAATAATGATAAAACTTTACCACAAACAGGTTCAAAATATGGTACTAAAGATATGATTGAACTAGGAGTAATATTTTTAATATTAGGTGGTGAAATTATTTTGTATATTAACAAAAATAAATTTAAGAAAATAGGCTAGTTTATAAAATAGATAGTAAATTTTTATACAATTTACTATCTATTTTTATGTTAAAAAAACTTTTCTGTTGACATAAAAAATCCTTTTAAATATAATAGGAACAATAACCTTCGTATAAGTCTAATAATATGGGTTAGACGTTTCTACAATACTACCGTAAATAGTATAGCTATGAAGACAGAATATACTTGGCTAAGTTTATTATTAATTGAGAAGTATATAGTGTTACAAGCTTTAAATTAAGTTTGTTAAATAACTAAAAGCTTGCATAACTTTTTAGGTCTATTCAGATTTTAAAGCAATTTTAAAAGTGAACTAGAAACCTTATATAAGTTGAAAAAAGTCACTTATAGTCTTATATCCACGAAGGTTAAATATTTTATAAGGTGGATTGAATAATGAAAAAAAAAATATTAAAAGGACAAATTCGAAGCTCAATAAATAAAGAGTTAAGTGATTTAGTAATAAAGAATATAACAGTAGTTGATGTATTTCAAAATGATACATTTATATGTGATGTAGCGATTAGAGATGGATATATAGTTGGTCTTGGGGAATATAATGGAAAAGAAATAATAGATGGAACTGGAAAATATATATGTCCAGGGCTTATAGATGGACATGCACATATAGAATCATCATTAACAACTCCAAATGAATATTACAAGGCTGCAGTTAAACATGGAATAACATCAATGGTTACAGACCCTCATGAAATAGCAAATGTTTTAGGTACCAAGGGAATAGAACTTATGATGGAATTGAGTAATGATTTACCATTAGACTATTATTTTATGTTATCTTCTTGTGTACCTGCTACGGGATTTGAAAGTTCAGGGGCAGTTTTAGAAAGTGAAGATTTATTACCTTTATATGAAAAAGATAATGTTTTAGGTTTGGCTGAAGTTATGAATAGTCCAGCTGTATTTAACTGTGAAGATTCAATGATTAACAAAATATGTGATGCAAGAGAGCGAAATTTAGTAATAGATGGTCATGGTGCTGGATTTAATGAATATATGATAAATGCATACACTACTGCAGGTATAACAACAGATCATGAGTGTCATAATGCAAAAGAAGTTATTGAAAGACTTAGAAGAGGAATGTATGTTTTAATAAGAGAAGGAACAGTTGCAAAAAATCTTAAAGAATTAATAAAAGCAACTAGTATATCAAATTCTAGAAGAGTATGTCTATGTACAGACGATAAACACATAGATGATTTGATAAAAAATGGAAGTATAGATCATTCTATAAGAATGGCTATAGAATATGGTTTAAAGCCAGAAACTGCTATACAGATGGCCACTTTAAATACTGCTGAATGTTATAAAATAAAAAATAAAGGGGCAATAGCACCAGGGTATATAGCAGATTTTTTGATTTTAAGTGATTTAAATAATTTCTTAATCGATATGGTATATAAAAATGGAAAAGTTGTTTTAAAGGATAATAAAATAGTTTGGGACTTAAAAAATAAAACTTATAATTTTGATGAATATAATAGTGTTAAATTACCATATTTAGATTTAAAAAGTTTCTCCATAGATTTAAAAAATAAAAATTATATAAATGTCATAGGTCTTATACCAAATAAATTAGAGAGTAATCATTTGAAAATAAATAAAAGTGAATTAACAAATAAAGAAAAGTTTGAAAGTGATATAACTAAGGATTTATTGAAGATAGCAGTAATAGAAAGACATAAAGGAAATGGAAATATTGGGTTAGGTATAATAAACGGATTAAAAATACAAAAAGGAGCTATAGCTACAACTATAGCCCATGATTCTCACAATATGATTGTAGCAGGGTGTAATGATGAGGATATATTATTTGCAACTAAAGAACTTGAAAAAATAGGTGGAGGGATAATAGTTGCACATAATAATAAGGTGTTAGCGTCTATACAATTAGAAATAGGTGGATTGATAACAAAAAGAAGTAGTGAAGATGTAGTTAGGGATTTAAATAATTTACATAAAGCAGTAGAAAAAATTGCGCCGGATATAGATTTTAATCCATTTTTAACATTATCATTTTTATCATTACCAGTAATACCAAATTTAAAAATAACAGATAAAGGTTTATTTGATGTAAAAGAATTTAAATTTATAGATGTTGCACAGTAGTAAATAAGTATGAAAACTTAAACTTCAATTTATTTGTGTTTAAATTATAATTTATGAAATCAATGCTTAGGGATGGTAAATTAATTATCATTTTTAAGCATTTTTTAAATAACAATTGGATTTGTAAACTATTTTTATATTTATAATATTATAAATTAAAACTTAATTTTATACAAAATATACCAAGTTACATTAATATATTTTCAAGTTTGACTGTAACTTGTATAATAAAAAGGGGTTTTGAATTGATTGTTTATGAGTTTATTTAATAAACATGTAGAAAGGTAAGATGAGAGTGAAATTTTTAAAAAATTATAAGTCATCATTAATTTTACTTGCATCAATTTTTATTGGTGGAATTATAGGATTAACGATGGGAGAAAAAGCTATAGTTTTTGAGCCTTTTGGAAATTTATTTTTAAATTTAATATTTTCATTATTAGTACCTATAGTGTTTTTTAGTATATCCTCTGCTATTGCTAACATGGATAATTCTAAAAAGCTTGGTAAGATTTTAGGAACGACTATAGTAGTTTTTGCTATTACTGCTACTATTGCAGGCATTATAGGTGTTGTAAGTTTTAAATTATTTGACCCAACTAAAGGATTGGATCCATCTATATTTAAAGAGATTATGAGTAATTTTGAAGGTAATGCAACTGAACATGTTGGTATATTTGAAAAAATTGTTTCCAGTATAACGGTAAAAGATTTTTCAGAGTTATTATCAAGAAGTAATCTTCTTGCATTAATAATATTTTCTATGTTAGTTGGATTTGCTACAATGTTATCTAAAGAAGATGGTAAACCCTTTGCTTCATTTTTAAATAGTGGATCAGTAGTAACAATGAAAATGATGAGTTTAATAATGTATTATGCACCAATTGGACTAGGAGCTTACTTTGCTTCAGTTATAGGGCAATTAGGTAGTCAAATTTTACAAGGGTATGCTAAAGTATTTGTATTATATTTAGTTATAACAGTTATATATTACTTTGGATTCTTTACTTTTTATGCTTACGTAGCAGGTAAGAAAAATGGTATAAAATTGTTTTGGAAAAATGCAGCAGAACCATCAATTACAGCAATTGCTACTTGTTCAAGTGCAGCGTGTATTCCTGCTAATATTAGAGCAGCAAAAAAAATGGGAGTTTCAGATACTCTTGCTAATATTATTATGCCATTAGGAGTGAACATACACAAAGACGGCTCCGTAGTAGGTGGTATATTTAAGATAATGTTCTTATTTGGGATATTTGGAAGAAGTACTGATGATTTTGGTACATTATTTATAATTTTAATTGTTGGTCTTTTAATTGGAGCTGTAGTAGGTGCAGTTCCAGGTGGTGGAGCAATTGGCGAAATGCTAATTCTAAGTATATTTGGATTTCCACCAGAAGGATTAGCTATTATGCTTGTTATAGCAACAATTATTGATGCGCCTGCTACACTTATAAATTCAGCAGGAAATACAGTTTGTACAATGCTAATATCAAAATTTGTAGATGATAAATAAATTATTACAGAAAACAGGAAATTTAATTATATTAAATTTCCTGTTTTTATACCCTAAAATTAGTAATGTATATAAATTTGTGTAAAAAAAGAGTTTTTAAGTATAATAGATACAAAAGGTAATATATATTGTAAAATTATAATATAAAAAATAATATTAAGTATAATACTATAAGCAGATATATAATAAACAGAATTTAAGGTTATTATTAAAAGTGTATTGATTGAAGGAGGAAATGTAATGATAAAGGTAATGACTGTGTTTGGGACAAGACCGGAAGCAATAAAAATGGCACCTTTAGTAAAAGAATTAAATAGTAGAGAAAATATTAAAAGTGTTGTTTGTGTTACTGCACAGCATAGAGAAATGCTAGATCAGGTGTTAACTGCATTTGATATAAATCCAGATTATGATTTAAATATAATGAAAAAAGGTCAAACGTTAGTTGATATAACAACAAATGCATTACAAAAATTAAATGAGGTTATAAAAGAAGTTAAACCTGATATAGTTTTAGTTCATGGAGATACAACAACAACTCTATCTGGTAGTTTAGCAGCCTTTTATAATCAGGTCGCAGTTGGTCATGTAGAGGCAGGACTAAGAACTTATGATAAGTATTCTCCATTTCCAGAAGAAGTAAATAGACAAGTTACAGGGATAATAGCAGATATGCATTTTGCACCTACTGAAATATCTAAGAAAAATTTAATTAAAGAAGGAAAAAAAGAAGAAAGCATATATATTACAGGAAATACAGCTATAGACGCTTTAAAAACAACAGTAAACAATGAATACTATCATCCTATATTTGCGAAAATTGGAAGTGACAGAATGATTCTTTTAACTGCTCATAGGAGGGAAAATTTAGGAGAACCTATGAAAAATATGTTTAAGGCTATAAAAAGAATTGTTGATGAGTTTGATGATGTTCAAGTGGTTTATCCTGTGCACTTAAATCCTATTGTAAGAGAAATTGCTAATGAAGTTTTAGGTAATAATCAAAAGGTGCATCTTATTGAACCTTTAGAAGTATTGGATTTTCATAATTTTTTAAATAAAGCATATATAATAATGACTGATAGTGGTGGAATTCAAGAGGAAGCACCATCACTTGGAAAGCCTGTTTTAGTTTTAAGAGATACTACAGAAAGACCTGAGGGGATATTAGCAGGAACGTTAAAATTAGCAGGAACAAAAGAAAAAAACATTTATAATTTAACTAAAGAATTATTAGATAACGAAGAAAAATACAATAAAATGGCAAAGGCTAATAATCCATATGGAGATGGTAATGCTAGTAAATATATAGTTGACGATATAATAGAAAGATTTAAACAAGAATAACTTATTTGAGTATAGAATAAAAGCTATGAAATTTGTATAAATTTCATAGCTTTTATTACTAATCAACATTAAATTGATTAGTTTTGCCCATAAAATATGCAGTTTTAATTATATATTTTTCTTCTTTAGTAATTTTTCTATTAAGCATTTTTTCAAATTGATTAAGTAATCCTTCTAAATCAACCTTGGAAGTACTGTTAGTCTTTCGACTAGTACTTTTAGTAATCTCATATATGGTTGGGATAATATCATTTTTATATAATTTTTTAAATATTTCTGATGTGTATAAAGCATCATTTAAAGCATTATGAAAATTTCCATCAACAGAAATAGATAGTAAATCTATAGCTGTACTTAATCCTATAACTTTACCTTTTTTATAATTAAAGTATTTAGATGCATATTTCTGAATATCAATAAATTTTTTAGGTAATAATGAATCATCTAAATTATAATGTTTGGCATTTCTAAATAATTCTTTCATATCACAAGCTCCCCAAACAACAAAGATATCATTAGAAGAAACAAAATTAGTAAAGGAATTATAAACATCTTCAAAATTATCACCATTATTTAAAATATTAATATTTATAGAAGTTAATTTTTCAATAATAGGATTAAGTTCAGAGTATATTTGTGGTTTTATAAAAGAATTAAACCTATCAATTAAATTAAAGTTTTCATCTAATTTTACTGCTCCAATTTGGATTATTTCAAAAGGGCAGTCAGTATTAGATTTTAAATCATTTTTGCTAGTATTTGTGATTTGATTAAATTCTAAATCAAAAATTATATAATTCATTTTCTACTCCAATAATATTAAACTTATATAATAAGTATATCACTAAAAGCAGCACATTATAACAAATTTGAAAATACAAAAAAGCTAAGTTGAAAACTTAGCATAATAATTTAAAAAAGTTTTGGTTAAAAATGAAAGAACATAAAGTATATTATCTTATATAAATTATATTAAACATACCAAAAGTTTGTAAATAACCATTTGCCATCAATAAGTTGAAGAGTTTTTACTTCTTTGCCTATGTCATTTTCAGAATATACACGAGAAAAAGTTACAGTTATTTGATTTTCATTGTATTCAATATTTCTTTGAGAATCAGCATAGTTAACTCTTCTACCAGCATCTCCTATAGTAAAATATAATTTTCCGTCTTCAGTTATTAAATATTTATCTAAAAGTGAGTTTATAGTTTCATTGGTAAAATAAGGTTTTAAAGAATCAGCCATTTCTTCTCTTGAATTAAAATCAGTAACTTCACCATAATAAACATCATTTTTAATTATAATGTTTTTGGAATAATAGGCAGAGCCTTTAAATATGGACCTTAAAGCTTGTTCACCATTATTTATAAGATTCATGATTTCAGATTCAGAAATAGAAGGACTTTCTTTAACAGTTTCAGGATTTACTTTTTCTGAATTAGATGTATTTTCATTATTAGAATCATCTTCTTTTGAAAGGTTGTTAACTATAGTCTCTACATCTTTTGAACTATCATTTGATTTAGAAGCATCTTTAGATGGAATTGCTTCTTTTTTATTTGTAGAATTACTGACATCTTTTTTAGATGAATCTTTTTTTGTTTGCAAATTGACAGCCGTAGAAGTATCCTTAGGTTTTAAATTCTCGTTAGAATTATTAGAACACCCAATAAAAGTAATAGTGCATAGAGAAATTAAAATACAAATTAATTTTTTCAAAATGCTCAACTCCTAATAAATTTAAATTTATAAAGTAACATAAAAAAGTTTAAATGTATTAATTTTTATTAAAATACTTTCTTTCTCTTAGTAATATATTAATATGTAATTCACAATGTGACTAAAAAATTAAATTTTTAATAATTAATTTAGTATAAGTATATAAAAGGAAAATTAACAAAAAATTTTTAAAAGCAAGATTAAATATTATGGTATAATTTACTTAAATATACAATTGAAAGGGGAATGCCTTTATGGTCGCATCTAAACATTGATTTGTACTAACAAGTTGAATAACATTACAGAAGTATAATTTTTGTGATGTGAATTTTAAAAGAGCCTAGATTTTTAGGTCTATTTGTTATGCAAATAAATATAGGAATATAAGTTTCAAATTTAATTTATTAATAAAAATAATTTTACTAAGATTAGATAGATTAAAAATAGAACTTGGAATCCTAGGTGTTTAGAATAATGGAGGGCGATTATGAAAGGATTAAAAAATAAATATATATTATATATTATAGCTTTTTTTCAAGGGCTAGTGTTTTATGGAGCTTTTGCAACTATTTATAGATTGGATAGAGGGCTTCAGTTAAATGAAATATTCTTTTTAGAAAGTATATTTGTGTTACTTATGATGTTTTTTGAAATTCCCTGGGGTGTTGTTGGAGATAAAATAGGATATAAAAAGACTTTGAATATTTCCTTTGGATTATTTTTATTGTCAAAAGTAGCTTTTTATTATGCAAATTCATTTAATATGTTTTTATTAGAAGCAATATTAGCTGCGTTAGCTATTTCAGGTATTTCAGGATGTGATAGTGCAATATTATATGGATCTATAAAGGAAGAAGATAGCGATAAGACTTTCGGAAGATATAGTGCATGTTCTACATTAGGTTTTCTAATATCATCACTTTTAAGTGGGGTAATGGTTAAAAAATCTTTAGATTTATTAGCATTAGCTACAATAATGGCCTATGTAGTAACTTTTTTATTAAGCTTCTTTTTAAAAGATGTTAAATTTGAGAGTAATGAAAAAAAAGAAACTATAATAGAAAGTTTAAAATCTTCGTTGGTAAATAAAAAAATTTTGATTTTTATCATTTTAATAGCAGTTATTTCGGAAACTACTCATAGTGTTTGTGTATTTTTAAATCAACCACTGTATATAAGAAGTGGAATAGACATGAAGTGGTTTGGAATATTAGCGGCATTTATGCAAATTGCTACGTTTATAGCAATTAGAGCACATGTAGTGAAAAAACGTATAGGAAGAAACAAGACTTATATTGTAGCTTTAATATTAATCATTATAGCTAATACAATGTTGATAGTTACTAATATTTCTTATATAACAATAGTATTAATATTTATTATTGAAGGATCTTTTGCAATTACACAACCATTAACAGAAACTATAAAAAATGCCAGTATAGATTCTATTAATAGAGCTACAATATTATCAGCTTACGCAATGATAGGTAACATAGTAGCTGCAGTTTGTAATATAATAATAGGTTTTTTTGCGAAAATATCTCTAAATAGTGCTTTAATAACATGTGTAATTCTTAATTGTATTGTATTTTTAATAGGATATATTTTAATAAAAAACAGTAAAATATTAATCAAAAAGTAATTTAAATAATACTGTACTAAGTTGAAAATCATAGAACTTAGTACAGTTTTTTATAAAAATTATTCAACAAGAAAATATAACATAAAATTTAAATTTATGTTAATAAAGTTTAAATTTTATATAGATAAAAAATCCCAATTAATATATACTAAAAGTGATGTTTTAATATAAGGCATGATTGAATAAATAATAGATTAGTATTCTCGCTTATTTGTTACGAATACTTTTTTGGTAAAATACACATATAGTCCAACTATGACTTGATTTCATCTTCTTGTCTTGTGACAAATATGCTTTGAATGTTTGATATCTTATTTCTTTTCATATGCCTAATGAAATTTAAAAAATTTGCATAGGTTTAAACAATTTTAATATTAATAAATTTAAAACATCCGAGGGTAAACCTATACAATTTAGGGGGGATTTTTATGAGTAAAATTGCATTTGTTGGCGGATTGCTAATAGATGGAACAGGAAAAGATTCAATAGAAAATTCACTAGTACTTGTTGAAGACAAGAAAATCGTTTATGCTGGAGAAATGAAAACGATTGAGGATGATTATGAGAAAGTAGAGATAATTGGCAAGACTATTATGCCAGGATTAATAGATAGTCATCTTCACTTTAGTGGAAACTTAACTGATAATGATAGTGATTGGGTACTTGAGCCACCTATACAAAAAACAATAGTAGCAGTTGCTCAAGCACGTGAAGCATTGGAACACGGATTAACATCTGTAGGAGAAATTTCACGTTCAGGAATACATATTCGTAATATGATAGAGGAAGGTATAATACCAGGACCACGTGTTGTAACTACAGGATTAGGATTTTGTAGAACAGCAGGACATGGTGATTCACATAGATTACCGTTAGACTACAATAACGATTCTCATCCTTGGGCAGAACGTATCGATGGACCATGGGAACTTCGTAAGGCTATAAGAAGAAGATTACGTGAAAATCCAGATGCAATTAAGATATGGTCAACAGGTGGAGGCATATGGAGATTAGATGCTAAAGCGGATTCACACTATTGTATGGAAGAAATACAAGCTGTTGTTGATGAATGTAAAATGGTAGGATTACCAGTTTGGTCACATGCAGAAGGATATGAGGGAGCATTAAATTCTTGTAAAGCAGGAGTTTCTGCAATTATACATGGACAAGAATTAAATGAGGAATGTCTTGAGATAATGAAAGAAAAGGATATAACTTTCTGTCCAACTCTTCAATTTTTCTTTGAGTGGTTTACAGTATATGAACCACCATATAGACCAATACATGATAAATATCCAGGTGCAACAATTGCAGAAAAAGAATTAAATCGTATAATAGATAATCTTCAAAATGCAAATAAAAAAGGTATTAGAATTACAGTAGGTTCAGATTCGTTTTGTAGTAGTTTAACTCCATATGGTAAATATGCAATAACTGAAATGTATGCATTAAATAAAGCAGGTCTAACATCAATGGAAACAATAATGGCTGCTACCAAAAATGGAGCTGAAATGCTTAGAATAGATAAAGTAACAGGAACATTAGAAGAAGGAAAATTTGCTGATATTCTTGTAATAAATGGGAATCCATTAGAAGATATAAAAAATATATCCGTAGATAAAATGGACGTAATAATGAAAGAAGGAACTTTTGTTAAAGGAAAATAATTAATTATTTAAAAAGGGTATTCAAAATTTATTTTGAATATCCTTTTCTGTTATTTAGTTGTGTTTTTGATTTAATTTATTAATGAAAATTTTATTATAAATTTAGAGAAACAATAGTATGAGGAATTTATACGTTGATTCAAAAATGTAAAATTTGATTTGACATGTATTATTTAAAGGAATAATATTATATGTGGAAGAAAAATTGAATTGTTAGGTGAGGCTCCTATAAAGACACATGCTACTGCCCAGAAAAATCGAGAGATTCCAATGGGTTAGCAGGAATTATCGCAAAGGTAATTTTTAATGTAGCTGACTACAAGTCTAAGCTTTATAGTGCTAAAGCTCTACAACTAAAAGATACTAGATTTTTTAGCAAGGAGCTGGAAGGTCTTTTTTGTTGTTTTTAATGATATTTGATATCTTTTTATAAATTTTGGAGGTGATATAAATGGACAGCGACCCTTATAGTAGGTGCAATTTTACAAGTAAATATATAGGAGTAGCTTTGAATTCATTTATACACTTTTTATTCCAAGGCTTCTCTTAATTTAAAGGAGGAGTTTGATGAAACTTGAAATGGACAGAGAAGAATTAAAAAGGTTATTACTTTACGGTTCACAAAAGGGAATAGATGAAATAATAGAGGATATACATCCAGCAGACATATTAGATGTACTACATGAAATAGAGGCTGTAGATGTAATCAAAATACTTCATAGAATACCAGAATGGTTAATCGCAGAAGTCATAGACGAAGAAGATGATGAAGAAAAATATGCACTTTTGGTGAATTTTTCCGAGAAAAAGCAAAAAAATATATTAAAAGAAATGTCATCTGATGAAATCGCAGACTTGCTAGGTAGCTTAGATGAAATTGAATCTAAGAGAATTTTAGATAACATGCCAGTTGAAGAAGCTGAAGATGTTAAACAATTGCTTACTTATGCGCCAGATACAGCTGGTGGTATAATGGCAACAGAATATATTTCAATTAAAGAAAATATGACTGTGAAAGAAACATTAAAATATCTTCAAAAAGTTGCTCCAAATGCAGAAAGTGCATATTATCTGTATGTTGTAGATGAAGATGAAAAGTTAAAGGGTGTTGTATCATTAAGAGAAATAGTTGTAAGTCCTTTTGATACAATAATTATTGATGTTTTAAATAGCAACGTTATAAGTGTTCATCATGACATGGACCAGGAAGAAGTTGCACATAGATTTGAAAAATATGGGTTTTTAACAATGCCTGTTATAAATGATGAAGAGCAGATGTTAGGTATTGTAACCGTTGATGATATAATAGATGTTTTAAGAGATGAAACAACTGAGGATATACATCGTCTAGGTGGAGTAGGTGAAAGCGAAAAGGTTAATGGAACACTTTTTGAATCTGTAAGAAGTAGGCTCCCATGGTTATTTGTTAATTTACTTACTGCTATGTTAGCTTCAGCAACAGTAAGTATGTTTGAAGGAACTATAAGTAAAGTTGTTATATTAGCTACATTTATGCCAATAGTTGCAGGAATGGGTGGAAATGCAGGAACGCAGACATTAACAATAGTTGTTAGAGGATTAGCCTTAGGGGAATTAAATTTTGAAAATGCTAAAAAGATTTTCTTTAAAGAAATAGGTGTAGGTTTAACTAATGGACTTTCAGTTGGGATATGTATTTCTATAATAGGTGGATTATGGTCTGGAAAACCTGTATTTGGATTAGTTATTGGACTGGCTATGATTTTAAATATGACAGTAGCTACGACAGCAGGATTTTTAGTTCCATTGACACTTAAAAAATTAAAAATAGATCCAGCATTAGCATCAGCAGTTTTTGTAACAACAGCTACTGATGTTTTAGGATTTTTCTTTTTCTTAGGATTAGCAACAGTATTTATACAATATTTAATATAAGAGAAAAGAAGCTCTTTAATTATTTTGAGCTTCTTTTCTCTTATATTTTTTTATCAGAAAAATTAGGAAAACCAATTGACACAGCGGTATAACAATTAATTTTAGATTTAATAAAAATAGTATAGCCTACTTTATCACATAAAGATTTTACTAGATAAAGTCCAAGACCAGTAGATTTAGTATTAACTCTTCCATTATTTCCTGTAAAGCCTTTATTAAAAACCCTTGAAAGGTCTTCTTGTTTAATACCTATGCCATTATCATATATTGTAAGAATAAGATTATTATTTTCTATATGGCATCTTATTAAGATACATCCATTGTAATTAACATACTTTATAGAGTTACTTATTAATTGATCAATTACAAAAAATAGCCATTTTTCATCAGTTAATATGTAATAATCTAAATTGATAAGTTTCAATTTAAGCTTTTTTGATATGAAATACTTAGCATGTTTACTTATAACCTTTTCTATTATTTTTTTTACATTAACATTTGATATTATAAAATCTTTATCAAAATCATCTAATCTGGTTAAATAAAGTAATTTATTTAAAGAATCATCTATATTTTTAACTTGAAAATCAATGTCTTTAAGAGTTGGTTCAAAGCTTAAATCCATATTTTCATCTATAATTAGTTTAATTATAGAAATAGGGATTTTTATATCATGAATCCATAATGTTATTAATTCCTCATTTTCAGTATATCCATCTATAAAAGTTTTCAAAGTATCTTCATATATCATATTTTGAGATTTAAATAAATTAAGATATAAACTCTCTTCATAAGTTTTATTTAGCTTAGATAATTCATTGAAATTTTTATTTTCTAAAGATGAATATAGTAATACTAGAAATTTTTTTCTTTTATTATATAAATACAACAAGTATAAAGAAGAAAATAAAATATTAATTATGAATATGTATGAGAATATGTTAAAGATATCTCCTGTAATAGGAGAACAAATAATAATTAAATATAAAAATACTAAAAAACTGGTGTCAAATATAAAAAAGGTTTTATTGTCTTTAATAAATTTTAAAAAGTTCATTTAACTGATTATATATCCTATGCCACGTTTTGTTTCAATAAAATTTTCTAATCCCAGTTCTTTAAGTTTACCTCTTAATCTATTTACATTTACAGTTAAAGTATTATCATCTACGAAACAAGAGCTATCCCAAAGTTTTTCCATAATTTTATCTCTAGAGACAATTTGTTTATTATATTTCATAAGAACATAAATAATTTTAAGTTCATTTTTAGTAAGTTCTATAGATTGATCATTATAATGTATAATGCCTTGAGTTAAATCTAAAGTTACATCATTATGTACCAAAATATCATTAGATTCACTTGTGAAATTATAGCTTCTTCTTAAAATAGCATTAACTTTTGCTAAAAGCACATCAAAAGAAAAAGGTTTGCTAATGTAATCATCTGCACCGAAGTTAACTCCCATTATTATGTCCATATTAGAATCTCTAGAAGAGATAATAATTATAGGTACTTTTGAAATTTTTCTTATTTCATTACACCAGTAAAAACCATCATAGAAAGGCAAATTTACATCTAAAAGAATTAAATTGGGATTAAATGCTTTGAATTCTGGCAAAATATTTTGAAAGTTTCCCACAGCTTTTGAATTATGACCCCATTTGTTTAAATGAATAGTTAATTGATTAGATAAATCTAAATCATCCTCCACTATAAGTATCTTAAACATAATACACCGTCCTTACCGTAAAAATACATTTTTTACTTACAATACAATTATAAATACATTTCTCTTTATAATAAAGTAAAAATAGAAAATAAACATTACAATATAACAAAAATGTAAGTTTATAGGTACAGTTTGTTATGTAATGAAATGGATAGGGTGCTAATAAGGCGATAAAATATAAATAGATTCAAACATAAATGACTAGGGGGAGAAATTATGAATAATATTTTAAAAATAAAAAATGTAACTAAAAAGTATGGAACAAGGACTGTGCTTTCAAATATTAATTTCACTATGAATGAAGGTGAAATTATTGGCTTAGTTGGACCAAATGGAGCAGGAAAAACAACTATTATGAAAATAATAACTGGACTTACTACTAAGTATGGTGGAGAAGTATTTATACAAGATGAAAATATTATGAGCATGAAAAAAAGTAAAACAAAAAAAGTAGGATGTGTTATAGAAACTCCAGGATTATATCCTAATTTGACTGGATATGAAAATTTAGAGTTTTTCTCTCAAATATCAGGAGTGAAAAATAATGATGAAATTTCTACAATTGTAAAGATGCTAGGCTTAGAAGATGCCATTAATAAAAAAGTAAAAACATATTCTTTAGGTATGAGACAAAGATTAGGTATTGCACAGGCAGTACTGTCATATCCGCCATTACTTATACTTGACGAGCCAACTAATGGATTAGATCCAAATGTAATAATAGAGATAAGAAAATTTATAAAATATATTTCAGAAAAAAAGAAAACTACAGTTTTAATATCAAGTCACATACTTTCAGAAATTGAGATGCTTTGTGACAGAGTTATATTTATGCAAAAGGGAGAAGTAATTAGATGTGAAGATTTAAAAAACAAAGGTGATGAAATAGCTACTACTGTTTTTGAAACTAAAAATATAGAAGAATTTAAAAGATTTTTTAAAGAAAAAAATATAGAGTTTTCAACTGAAGATGTAGATAAAGTAAAAATACAAAAAAATAAAATTGAGATTCAACAAATTATAAAAGAACTTATAAATGATGAAATTTTATTTACAAGTGTTTATGAAGAGAAGGAAAGTTTAGAAGAAAAATTTATGAAAACAGTAGGCGGTGATATAAATGTTTAAATTATTAAATTTATCTTGGAAAACTATTAAAAACATACTTCAATCTAAACAATATATTTTAGGAACAATATTATGCTTTATATATTCGGCTATGTGGATTTTCTTTATACAACCTGGTGGATATGATATTAATTGTTATAATTTTGAATTTTTGCGTATGTTATATGTTGGCATAGTATATCTAAGCTTTTTAGTATTAGCAAATGATATAGAACATAATACAACAAAAACAATATTTTCAGGAGTTTTTACAAGAACAGAAATAATGATTTCTAAAATAATTTCTTTAATTTTATTAGGGATAATAGTGTGGATTACAACAGAGGTTAACGGATTGTTTGCAGCACTTTCAATACCTAATAAATTAGGCGTTGAAAGTTTTGTACATTTAAATCATCTAAGATTATTAATAGCTTTAGTGGCAACAACGTTCACTATAGGGGCATTAGCTATGGTTATAGTATCTATAACTTATGAAACAAAAATAACTGTAGTTGTAGGTAGCTTGATTTTAGGAGTAGTAAATTTTTTGGCAGCAGCGTTTGTAGTAACGGTTAATAAGTTAGTGGAAGTACCAACAGGCTTATATATATTTACTAAAACACCTTTTTATATAACTTCTGAATTAATGAATGGAAGTAATTTAAATGGAGTATTAGTTATGATTTGCTGGGGAATAGCATTTTTTATAATTTCCTTATTAATAATGAATAAAAGAGAAATTAAATAATTTGTAAAAGGAGTAAAATAGATATGAATAAAATTTTTGATTTAACTTTAAAGGAAAGAAAAGTATTTAAGGAAAATAGAAACATATTATTAATTATAATAATATGTTGTTTAATGGCTATATTGGGAAGCCGTAATATAGAAAGTTTTCCAGGGAGTTTTAACAACATGTTGTCCTATGGAATCTTAATAACTAATTTTTTCATATTAGGAAAAGGTTTTGAAAAAAATGTTAATAGAGTACTATACTCAGGAGTTTATAGTAGATTTCAAATATTTCTATCTAAATTAATATCAATAATTATAAATTCAATTATATTTTATATAGCACTTATTTTAGGAATTATGATTGTTAGTATCATTTCTAATACAGGTTTAGATTCAATGAATTTTATAAATAGTATAAAAGATTTATCATATTTTATTCTTTATAGCTGTAGCTTAGCTTTAAGTATATTTTTAATAACTATGTTAGCTGATAATAGTAATATTGGTGCAATAGTAACTTATATATGCTATTTTGATTTAATATTAGCTCTTTTCGCAAATGCGTTACAATCTTCAAGACTAAGTGATGGTGTAAAAACAATAATAGAAAATTTACCATTTTATTCAACTAATATGATGTTTCAAAGTAAAATATATACTTTTTCTCAAGTTAGTGTATTAATTATATTTAGTATAGTTATATTTGCAACTAATTGTTATATATTGCATAAAAAAGAATTATAATATAATATATAACATTAAAAATATAATTTAACAGTTTTAAGGAGAAGTTATATGGATAACATACTTGTGGTAGATAATGTTAGTAAGATTTATGGATTTGGAAATAATAAATTTAAAGCACTTAAAAACATAAGTTTTACTGTTAATAAGGGAGAATTTATAGGTATAATGGGACCTTCAGGGTCAGGAAAAACTACATTACTAAATATAATTTCTAGTGTGGATAGTATTACAGATGGAAGTGTTCTTTTAAATAATATAAACATAAATAAACTTAATGATAAGGAAATATCAAAACTTAGACAAGAGGAGTTAGGATTTATATTTCAAGAGACAAGCCTTTTAGATTCTTTAACCATAAAAGAAAATATAATATTACCATTAACTTTTAAAAATGAGAAAGTAGAAGTAATGGAAAGGAAGGTTGAAGATTTAACTAAAAAATTAGGCATTTATGATGTGTTAAGTAATTATCCTTATGAAATTTCAGGTGGTCAAAAACAAAGAGCTGAGGCTTGTAGAGCAATTATAACAAATCCATCATTAATTTTAGCAGATGAACCAACAGGATCACTTGATTCTAATAGTTGTAAAATATTTTTAAGTAATTTACAAAATTTAAACAAGGAATATAAGATAACAATAATTATGGTTACACATGATCCACTGGCAGCTAGTTATGCAGATAAAATTTTATTTATAAAAGATGGAAGAATATTTACTGAAATAGTAAAAGGTGAAAGTAAAGAAGAGTTCTATTTTAAAATAACAGATATGATTGCGATGCTTGGAGGAATAAAAAATGAAATTTGTTAAAGTCTTTCTTAAAAATTTCAAGAAAGATTTTGCAAGTTTTAAAGAATATTTTTTTATATTAATTTGTTATGCTTTTGCTATATGCACGTTAATTATTATAGGTGATAAAAATTTTTCTAAAGAAATAGGTATTTTTTTTATTATATTAATTATTTATTCAATTATAATTTTTACAATTATTTTTGGTATTCTTTTAGGAGTAAGTAATGTTAATTTAGTAAACAGAATAAAAAAACAAATAGGTGTATATAGAATACTTGGTGTTAGAAAGAAGAGGGTTTATTTTTTCTTTTTAATAAAAAAATTAATAGTATTGTTTATAGCTTTAATTTTAGGAATATTTTTAGCAACCATATTATCAAAATTAATGTTAATGATTATTTTTACTTTATGTAAAAACAAGCAATATGCTTCAATAAATATAAACTTTAAAGAGTTAATAATTACATTAATAATTATAAGCATATTTTTTATAATTTCGGAAATTAAAAGTTATAAACTTATAACAACATGTGAATTGATAGAATTATTGAAAAATAAAAAAGAAAAAGTTATGTGTAAAAATAAATCTATTTTTAAATGTACTTTAGGAGTAATACTAATAATTACATCATATGTTTTAGCACTTACTTCATTAATGGGATCTTCATTAAATTTTTGCTTTTTAGTGCTAATTATGAATGTAACAGGTACTTATTTTTTCTTTTTTAGTACCATAGTTATCCTAGTAAGTGTTTTGAAAAAGTCTAAAAAATTATATTATAGAGGAGAAAATTTAATATTTATATCTGATATAAGTAATAAATTGAGTAGTAATGCTAAAATCTTAACTATTAACACTGTAGTAATAGCTTGTGCAGTAACTATTTTGAGTATTACATCTTCCATATATTATGATACAGTAAAAAATTCTAAAAAAGATTATAAATTTAGTTTTGTGATTATAAAGGATGATACATATAAAAATGATTTAGATGATATCTTTACAAAATATGAAAATAATAAGATTGTATTAGATAAAACAATAAAAACAATAAGATTTGATAATAAATACTATTTAAATCAGGAATTAGGTAGTAAAAGTGGAATTGTTGAAAGTTATATGGATTTTATTAGCGAAAGTGACTATAGATATATCTCGAAAGTTAAAAATATTAATATAGTAGAATTTAAAAGTGACGAATGTATTATATTTAAACAGTCAGCAGGAGTAGGGCTTCATAATTTTATAGAGGGAACTTATTTACAGAGCAGTAAAGATAATACTAAATTAAAAATAAAAAAACAATATAATGAAGGATTAATAAATAAAAGAGTAGGTATGGATTTAGTTGTAGTTAAAGATGAAATTTATAATAAAATTAAATCTTTAGGTAAAACAAATGTATATAGGCTTATAGATGTGAAAAATGAGAATAATAGTTTAGCTATATATAATGAATTAAAGGCTAAAAATTTAGATTTTAATTCATATGTTGGACGTTATAAAATGGATTTAAACACTTACGGACCAATACTTTTTTTAGGTGGATTTATGTTTTTAATTTTAATTATATGTAATGGCGGAACTATTTTATTAAGGCAAATAAATAGTGTATATAGTGAAAAGGAAAAATATTTTGCATTAAAAAATTTGGGTGTATCAAATGACTCAATAAATAAAATTATAAATAAAAAAATAAAAACCATATTTATAGTGCCCTTAATAATTGCAACATTAGATAATATTTTTGTAAACTTAATAGTAGAAAAATTAATGGGTAGAAGTATATTTATACCTTCTTTATGCAGTCTTATATGTTGTTATAGCATATATATACTCATAGGATATTTTGGAATAAAATATTATAAAAATGCAGTGAAATTTTATTAAGGATGAAAAATATAAAATAACTATTTATTTTATATTTTTTTATTTGAAAAGTTTTAAATTTAATTTTATTTATAGTAAAATAAAGTTAAATTTATTTTTTTATTTAGTAGTTTTATATATTTTATTCTAAAATATATAATTATGGAAATAATTAAAATAGTATTTAGATGTTTTAAGAAAAATTTGAAATATATGTTTAAAATAGAGTTATGAATTTAAAAGGCTAAATAAAAATTAATTTTTTTGACACAAATAGTATAATTTGGAATATAAAAATTAAATCACATATGGTGTATAATATAAAAAGTAATTATTTTAGGAGGAGAATAGGTTTTGAGTGTAAAAAAGATATTGATAAATGGGTTAGCTGGAATTTTATTAATTTCAGGTATTGCCATGATAGCTATGGGAACTAGTAATAAGTTTAAAACTAAAAAAGCACAAGATAAGTATATCCAAAGTTTTGAAAAAAGTGTAAAAGAAGGGCAAATAAAGGATATAACTGTTCTTGGAATTCTTGAAATACCTAATATTGGATTGAAGGTAGCAGTTAAAGAAGGAACAGAGGAAGATACAATAGATTATGCTGTAGGCCATTTTTTGAATACTGCAATGGCAGGTGAAAATGGAAATTTTGCATTAGCTGGACATAGAAATTATTCTACAGGAGAGTTCTTTTTAAAATTAGATCAACTAAAAAAAGGTGATATAATAGAATTTACTACATATGATTCAAACTATACTTACGAGGTAAGTGGTAGTGAAATTGTAAAGCCTAATAATATGGATGTTTTAAAGGAAACTTCAACTCCTACAATAACACTTGTAACATGTAGTGACGATGGAAGTGAGAGGTTAATTATAAAAGGTAATCTTAAAAAGTAATTAATAGTTAAAAGTATATAAATAAAAATAAGAGAGGAGGATGGATATGAATGAAAATTTACATAAAGAGGACTTAGGAAAATTTGTTCATCTTCATGTACATACAGGATATAGTCTTTTAGATGGTTCAGGTAAAATAGATAAATTAATTGAAAAAACTAAAGAATTAGGAATGAAAAGTATAGCAATAACAGATCATGGCGTTATGTATGGATGTGTAGACTTTTATAAAGCAGCTAAAGGAGCAGGTATAAAACCTATAATTGGTTGCGAAGTTTATGTAGCATCAAACTCTATGCTTATTAAAGATAATCGTAGCGAAAATAAAACAAACCATTTAGTGTTACTTGTTAAAAATGAGCGTGGATATGAAAATTTAATGGAGATAGTGTCTAAGGCATCTATAGAAGGATTCTATTATAAACCAAGGATAGATCATGAATTTTTACAAAATCATAGTGAAGGAATTATAGCATTAAGTGCATGTTTAGGTGGAGAAGTTCAATCACATTTGCTTAATAATGACAAAGAAAAGGCAAAAGAGGCGGCATTAAGATTCAAGAGCATATTTAAAGAGGACTTTTATTTAGAACTTCAATATCATAATCTTGAAGACCAGTTAAAAGTAAATGAAATGCTTATAGAGTTATCTAAAGAATGTGATATACCATTAGTTTGTACAAATGATATACACTATATAAATAAAAAGGATGCTAAATCTCATGATGTTCTACTTTGTATACAAACAGGAAAAACAGTGGAAGAAAAAGATAGAATGAGATATCCATCTAATGAATTCTATTTAAAGTCCCCAGGAGAAATGGAAAAAACATTTGGATATATACCAGAAGCTTTAGAGAATACAGTTAAAATTGCAGAGATGTGTGATTTTGATTATGAATTTCATAAATCTAAATTGCCTAAATTTCCATTACCAGAAGGCGTTGAGGCTTATGAATACTTAAAAAAAGTATGTTATGAGGGATTAATAGAAAAATATGATGCTTTTAATGGACTAAAAGATAAAGATTTGAACTATGAAGAAGTTAATTTAATTGGGAAAAAAAATAAACAGGCCCAAAATCTTATAGATAGATTAGAGTATGAACTTGGAATAATCAGAGAAATGGGGTATGTAGATTATTTCTTAATAGTTTGGGATTTTATAAAATTTGCAAATGAAAATGGTGTACCAACAGGACCTGGTAGAGGTTCAGCAGCAGGTGCTATAGTTGCATATACATTGGATATAACTAAAATTGACCCTATAAAATATGGACTTATATTTGAAAGATTTTTAAATCCTGAAAGAGTTAGTATGCCCGATATAGACTCAGATTTTTGTTATGAAGGAAGACAAAAGGTTATAGATTATGTTGTTGAAAAGTATGGTAAAGACAATGTATCTCAAATTATAACTTTTGGAACTATGGCTCCAAGAGCTTGTATAAGAGATGTGGGAAGAGCTATGGACTATCCTTATGCAGAAGTTGATAGAATAGCTAAAATGATTCCAACAGTTTTAAATATAACAATAGAAAAAGCGCTAGAAATGAATCCAGAGTTAAAACAAGCCTATGATGATGAAGAAAGAGTTAAAGAACTTATAGATGTAGCAAAGGATTTAGAAGGGCTTCCAAGACATAGTTCAACTCATGCTGCTGGGGTAGTTATAGCATCTAAACCTCTTGTAAGCTATGTGCCACTTCAAAAGAATGAAGAAATGATAGTTACTCAATTCACAATGGGAACTTTAGAAGAACTTGGACTTTTAAAAATGGACTTTCTTGGATTAAGAACATTAACTGTAATGAGAGACTGCGTTAAATTTATAAAAGAAAATAGAGGAATTGATATAGATTTAGACAAGATTGATTTAGATGATCAAAATGTTTATAAGATGATAGGTGAAGGCAAAACTGTAGGGGTATTCCAACTGGAGTCTGCTGGTATGACGAGTTTTATGAAAGAGTTAAAGCCAGACTCACTAGAAGATATTATAGCTGGAATAAGTCTTTATAGACCAGGCCCTATGGCTGAAATACCTAGATATATAGAAAGTAAAAGAAGTCCTGATAATGTTCAGTATGAAACAAAGGAACTTGAAGACATACTAGATGTAACCTATGGAGTTATGGTTTACCAAGAACAGGTAATGGAAATAGTTAGAAAACTAGGCGGCTATTCACTAGGACGAAGTGATATGGTTAGAAGAGCCATGTCGAAGAAAAAACATAAAGTAATGGAAGAGGAAAGAAAAAACTTTATCCATGGTATTGTAGATGATAGTGGAAATGTTGAAGTGCCAGGTTGTATTAGGAATGGTATTTCAGAAGAGGCTGCTAATAAAATATTTGATCAAATGATGGACTTTGCCTCTTATGCTTTCAATAAAAGCCATGCTGCTTGTTATGCTGTAATAGGATACCAAACAGCCTATTTAATGAGATATTATCCAGCAGAATTTATTGCAGCAATGTTAAACTCTGTGAAGGGAATTAATGAAAAGGTAGCATATTATATTAGATTTGCTAATCAATTAGGTATAGAAGTATTTCCACCGGACATAAATGAAAGTTATTCTGATTTTACGGTAAATGAAAACAGCATAAGGTTTGGACTTTCAGCAATAAAAAATGTTGGTGAAAATGTTATAGAATCTATTGTTAAAGATAGGGAAGAAAAAGGGAAATTTACAGGATTTATGGATTTTTGCAATAAGATAGATACATCTATTGTAAATAAAAGAGCCGTGGAAAGCCTTATAAAGTCTGGTGCATTTGATTCTTTAGGAATTTATCGTTCTAAACTTTCAGCGGTATATGAAAGAGTTTTAGAGGGGGTAAATAATGAAAGAAAGAGAAATGTAAAAGGACAAATAAGCTTATTTACTGATATATTAGATGATGAGGCAAACTCAGAAGTAGATTTCCCGGATATAAAAGAGTTTAATAAAAGAGCAATTTTAGCTATGGAAAAAGAAATGACAGGAATATATTTATCTGGTCATCCATTAGATGATTACGAAAAATCTTTGAAAATGCAGACAAGTCATAATATATCAGATTTACTTAAAGGTGAAAACTTAGAGGATAATATAGATATAGAAGAAGATACCTCTAAAGTAAGTGATAATGATAGGGTTATAGTTGGTGGATTAATTTCAATTGTAAATAGAAAAATAACTAAAAATAATACTATGATGGCATTTTTGACATTAGAAGATTTATATGGGGCTATAGAAGTTGTAGTTTTCCCTAAAACCTTTGAAAAATATAGAAACCTGTTAAATGAAGATGAGGTTGTATTAATTAAAGGAAGGGTTGCTGTAAGAGAAGATGAGCAAAATAAAATTTTGTGTGAACAGATAGACCCATTAGTAAATATAAGCAAGGATAAAATATATGTTCTTATAGAGGATAAAAGTAAGTTGAAATTAGCTACAGAAGAAATAAAAAGAAAATTTTTAGACTTAAAAGGGAATACACCAGTGTATTTATGTACAGCTGACGATAGAAAATCATACTTATTAGACAAAGGTTATTGGCTAGAGAATGAGTATGATAGTATAAAACTTTTAAAAGATATTTTTGGAGAAAATAACGTAAAAGTTATGGAACAAAAATAGTTACTATAGGATTCCAAAATCACATTTTAGTTAGAGTTTATAAGTTTTGGATGCCTGGAAGAACAATATATGACTCGAAAATTTTACAACATAGAAACAGCTTTTATAAACTATGGCTAAACAGAAATTACATATGTTTAGTCATAGTTTTTGCTATATATAAATTAAAGGATATGGGATTTTATGAAGGAAATAATTAATAAGAAATATTTTAATAAAAAAGATATATTAATGTGGGCTATAATTATATTGCAATGGCCAATTAGTAAAAAAATTAATAATGATTATGTACTTATTGTTTTTAATTTATTATTTTCATTTAGTATGATGTATTTAATCATTTCTTTAATAAAAGATATGGTTATTAGTGATAGAGAAAAATCTAAGATTACTAGACCTAAAAAGTTTTTTATACTAAGTTTATTATTAGGAGGCACAATATTAGGAGCTATTTGTTTATATATAAGTTTAAAAAGTATTTAATATTGCTTCAGCTTAACCGTTAATTTATTAAAAAATATCGAAAAAAGAATTAATAAAAAGGTTAAGTTTAAAAATGGTACCTATAGAGTAGACACAATAAAATATAGTGTCATCTATAGGTACTTTTTCATATAAACATCTTAAGTTGGAGAATATGGTGTATTAAAAGTAAAAGTATTTATTGAATATTACTTTTTTAACATCCAATAAGGCATAGTTGGAACTTCATCTTGATATATTGGAATCTTTACATCATTTCGTGATTTCCCATAGATAGCTTTATGATCATCCATTATCTTAGAGATTTCTGATTGACTTGATATAATGTTATCACTAAGAACTAAAGCCTGCCATCTCATGCCACATGTAGCCATTTCATATAAGGGTTTAAATCCATTTCTTTTATAGAAGTTTATTCTACGCTTACGTAAATTATTTTCAGAAGCAGAATCTTCAGAAACTGGTAGTTCTGATTCCACTATTATATATTCATTTTTGTAGTATTTTTTAAGGGCTAATAGAATTTTACTTCCTAGTCCTTTATTGCGTAAGCTTGAAGATACGCCAAGATAATCTAAGAGTAATAAATTTATATTTGGAGATTTCCAAATAGTTGCATACCCGAGCATTTGATTAGAGTGTTTATCAAATAGTCCTAATAAATCATATTGACCAGAATTTCGAAGTTTTATAATATCAGCTAGAGGCTTTCTTTCTTGTAAGTTAAAATCCTTTTCAAACTCTTGTGTGTACCAATATGTTACTTCTGAATCTGTCATAAGACGAAGCTTTAAATCACTCATTTTCTCACTCCTATCGTTATTAAATATTTACTGATATAGTGTCAGATTTTTATTACCATTAAATGAATATATAATAATAAATTTTACAATTAACAATATTATAGCATATATAAGTTTAATCATTTCTTTATATAGGGTTCCAAATTAAATTTTAAACTTATTCATTTATCAAATGAGAAAACTCAAATTAATATTTTATCAATAACTAACAGATTATTTTAGTTAAAAGTTAATAGTGAAAAGTTAAGAGTTGTGGTGATTATTACTCACTATGTTCCTAATAATACTAAACGTACTTTTTTAGAAACAGTTTTGATTGCTTTAGGTTTTATTTGTATTTTTTCTTAACTGATAACAAAAATTTATTCAATAACCTAAAATATTTTTATACAAAATGTAGTGTTGAATTCTAGGTGATTCGGAGCATGTCTCACTATTTTGGTTATTCAAGTTTTGGAATAGATAATTTTAAAACTTGGATACCTAAAATAATAAAATCATCTATGTAAAAGGATTATATAGAAGCATATTTTATTAGATTTTTAAATTTCTCATTTTTGTATTATATTTTTGATAATAGATATAGTTTATTTTATGTTTAACCCTTTAATTTATTTAATTATACATAAATGAAAATTAAATAAATATATATATATTGTAAAGAACAAAAAAATTAGAACTTGAAATTTTATACATAGGATGTGTTAAAAACATTTAGAAAATCATTTTAATATAAATTTCTACAAAATTTGTATTGGGATTTTATAAGTGTTATTTTACATGTTCAATATTATATTAAAGGAGGCTTTTTTATGAATGCTATAGTTTTGCTTTTAGGAGCTATAGTGATATTTATTGTCGCTTATTTAACCTATGGAAGTTGGCTTGCTAAAAAGTGGGGTATAGACCTTAATAGAAAGACACCTGCACATACTAAGTTTGATAATGTGGATTATGTGCCTGCTGATGCAAGAGTTCTGTTAGGTCATCACTTTTCATCTATAGCAGGGGCAGGGCCTATAACAGGACCAATTGTCGCTTCAGTATTTGGATGGCTACCAGTGTATTTATGGATACTAGTAGGTAGTGTGTTTGTTGGAGGAGTACATGATTTTGGTTCACTTTTTGCATCAATAAGGCATGATGGAAAAAGTATAGGAGAGATAATAAAAACTACTTTAGGAGAAAAGGGAAAATTACTATTTAATATTTTTGCATGGTCTACACTAATTTTAGTTGTTGCAGCATTTACTGATATATGTGCAAGCTCATTTGCCTATGACCCAGAAAATTTAGCTGGTGCACAGGCAGGAACAGCATCAATGCTTTTTATTATATTAGCGGTAGGTTTTGGATTTTTTGTTAACAAAAAGGGTAAAGGTGTAGGTATATCAACGGTAGTTGGAGTTATTTTATTATTTTTATGTGTATGGATTGGATACTTATTCCCAATAATTAAATTATCTAAAGGAGCATGGATGGTAGTACTTATAATATATATAGCAGCAGCATCAATTTTACCAGTTTGGATATTGCTTCAGCCAAGAGATTATTTATGTTCATTTTTACTATATTCAATGCTAATTTTAGGGACAATAGGTATATTTGTAAGTAATCCTACTTTAGAAATTGCAAGCTTTGCAGGGTTTACAACTGCAAAAGGTGAAACATTATTTCCATTTTTATTTGTAACTGTAGCTTGTGGTGCAGTTTCTGGTTTTCACTCTCTTATAGGTTCTGGAACATCTTCAAAACAAATAAATAAAGAGGGAGATGCAAAACTTATAGGTTATGGTGCAATGCTTATAGAGGGAATAGTTGCAGTTATAGCATTAATAGCTGTAGCATCATTTAAAGGTGTAGAGGGTGCACCAGCAGCTGTATTTGCTAGTGGTATTGCAAATTTTATGGGTAGCTTTGGAGTGCCAGTAAAAGTAGGAAAAGTTTTTATTATGCTAACATTTGC
Source organism: Clostridium sp. CTA-19 (assembly GCF_054767855.1). Classification (NCBI taxonomy): domain Bacteria; kingdom Bacillati; phylum Bacillota; class Clostridia; order Eubacteriales; family Clostridiaceae; genus Clostridium; species Clostridium sp. CTA-19. The sequence goes on from NZ_BAAABH010000007.1 coordinate 75,970, forward strand.
ATCCTTTGCACTAACTAGTTTAGACTCGGCAACAAGAATAGGAAGATATATTTTCCAAGAAACTTTTTCAGATTCTGATGAAAAAATAAAAAAAGTTTGTTGTAATAAATGGTTTGCTACTATAGTAACGGTAGCAGCATCAGGATTGTTAACATTGTATGGATATACTAAAATTTGGCCTATATTTGGATCTGCAAACCAACTTTTAGCAGCGTTAGCATTATTAGCACTAAGTACATGGCTTATGAAGGTTGGAAAAAATTATACTATGGTAATAATACCTATGATATTTATGTTTATAGTAACAGTATCAGCACTTTTAATATTAATATATCAGAACCTGTTTACAGGTGGTAGCATAATCTTAGGAATATTAGGGGCATTATTGTTAATAGTAGCAATAATGTTATTGATAGAGTCATATAGACAATTAAAAAAATTGAAAAACAATATAAAAACTAATTAAAAAACAAACTAATTTTAAATTTATTATATAAAGAAACTAGCAGTTAATAACATAAATAGCTAGTTTCTTTCAAATTTTATATTGTAATTAATTTGATAGGAGAGTTTTAATATGGATGCAATAACTTATATAGAGAAGTTAGAACAAATGTATGAAAAAAATTTTCAAGTTATAAAAAATAAAACAATTTGTAAAAAAAGGTATGATTTATATGCACATTATAAAAACATTGAAGGAAGAACTTTGATAACTAAAAATGATATAATTGATAAATTTGAGGTAAATGAATATTGTCTTGTTAGAAAGGTTGATAATTTAGACGAAAAAATAATAAATGAATTGTTGCAACATAGTAAAAACCTAATAAAAGAGATTGTAAAACCACACATAGAACATAAAAAAAGTAATATCACATTAATATTGCTTTGTAAAAAACCCCTTTTTCAAAATACTGTACAAGCTATAAAGAAATTCAAATGTGAAAAAATCCATTGTTTTTATCTTTGTGGTATAACAGAGGTAAGGTTAGTTGTTATTGATATAGCAAAAGAAAGAGCGTATACCAGCAAGAAAGCAAAAGAATTGGGTAAGATATACTTAAATAAATTAGAAAATACTGTATAATAGTATATTTAAAGATTAATATCTTATTCAAAATATAATCTAATAAATCTCTATAAATTGCTTTATAATAATATATAGAACAACAATGCTAAGATGTATTTATATTTTTTATGTTGGAGAATATAAATACAGACAAATTAATAAACAAAAATTTTAAAAGTTATTGATTAAATCTTTTAATTTGCTTAAAATTTAAAGTATAAAGTTATGGAAATTTTTGTTTTAAAATTTATATTTTTGGTCAAATTAATAAGAGAAAAATTAATTTGTTAATATGAAGACTTAAAAAGATTTCTTTAAGTTTAATTAACAATAAAATGTTATATTATTCTAAGAGGCACATAATCTAATTTGTCAAAATTTTAATTTAATTATTACAATGCTAAAAAATTTATATAAATAATTTTTAAATTTAACAATATATAATTAATAATAAAAATTAAGAAGCAAAGGAGGCGTTATTAATGAAAACTATAGGTGTTTTAACAAGTGGTGGAGATGCTCCAGCTATGAATGCAGCAATAAGAGCAGTAGTAAGAATGGGTACAGATAATAACTTAAGAGTTTTAGGAATACAAAATGGATATAATGGTCTTATAGAAGGCGATATTGTTGAAATGCAAAGATTTTCCGTATCAGATATAATTCACAGAGGTGGAACAATACTTAAAACTGCTAGAAGTGAAGAATTTAGAACTCCAGAGGGCAGAGAACGTGCTAAAAAGGTAATGGATATCTTTAAAATAGATGGTCTTGTGGTAATTGGTGGTGATGGCTCTTTTAAAGGAGCTAAGCTTTTATCAGAGTTAGGTGTACCGGTAATAGGAATACCAGGAACAATAGATAACGATTTATCATATACAGATTACACAATAGGTTTTGATACAGCATTAAACACAATATTAGATTGTATAAATAAAATTAGAGATACATCTACTTCACACCAAAGAATTAGCATAATTGAAGTTATGGGCAGAGAATGTGGAGATTTATCTTTATTTGCAGGAATTGCAGGTGGAGCAGAAAGTGTAATAATACCAGAAGTAGAATTTAGTTTTGAAGAAATATGTACATCTATATTTGAAGGGAAGAGAAGAGGAAAACTCCACAATTTAATAATATTAGCAGAAGGTGTTGCAAAAAATATAGGCGGAGCAGAAAAATTAGCTAAAGATTTAGAAGATGTAACTGGTCTTCAATGTAGAGCAACAGTTCTTGGATATATTCAAAGAGGTGGAAATCCAAGTGCATTTGATAGAATACTTGCTTCAAAATTAGGAGTAAGAGCTGTAGAGCTTTTAATGGAAGGTGCAAGTGGGAGAGCTGTAGGAACTAAAAATGGTCAAATAATAGATATGGATATAAAAGAAGCTTTAGAAATGGAAAAAGTCTTTGATAAAAGATTGTATCATATAGCACGAATTTTATCATACTAATAAACTGTATGAAAAAAATATTATTAAACTTAATGAAAAAATATTAAATCAATAGGAGAGAAATAGGATAAACAAAAGTTTAAGTCTATTTATTAAGGAGGCAAGGAAAATATGAAAAAAACTAAAATAGTATGCACCATAGGACCAACAACAGATAATAAAGAAATTATAAAAGAGCTTATGAAGTGTGGGATGAACGCAGCGAGACTTAATTTTTCTCACGGTAGCCATGATGAACATAAAAATAGAATCGATATGATAAAAGCGGCTAGAAGTGAACTAAAAAAATATATAGCTATAGTATTAGATACAAAGGGCCCAGAAATTAGAACACATAAATTTGAAAATGGAACTGTAGAATTAATACAAGATACTGAGTTTGTTATATATTGTAAAGAAGAAATTATAGGTGATGAAACTAAGTGTTCTGTTACTTATGGAAATTTATATGAAGATGTTGAACCTAAAGACACTATATTGATCAATGATGGTCTTGTTGCCCTAGAGGTTCAAAGAATAGAAGGAACTAAAGTATATACAACAGTTAGAAACACTGGAATTATTGGTGATAATAAAGGTATTAATGTTCCTAATGTGGCAATAAAGCTACCAGCATTAACTGAAAAAGATATATCCGATTTAAGGTTTGGAGCTGAAAATGATGTTGATGTAGTAGCTGCTTCATTTATAAGAAAGGCTTCTGACGTTTTAGATATAAAAAAAGTTCTATCTAAGGCCGGAGCTGAACATATACAAGTATTTTCTAAAATAGAAAATAGACAAGGTGTAAATAATATAGATGATATCATAAAATTTTCTGATGGAATAATGGTTGCTAGAGGTGACTTAGGTGTTGAAATACCAGCAGAAGAAGTTCCTGTAGTACAAAAGATGATAATAGAGAAATGCAATATAGCTGGCAAGCCTGTAATAACAGCAACTCAAATGTTAGATTCTATGATAAGAAATCCAAGACCTACAAGGGCAGAAGCTTCTGACGTTGCAAATGCTATATTCGATGGAACAGATGCTATAATGTTAAGTGGAGAAACTGCAAATGGCAAATATCCAGTTGAAGTTGTAAAAACAATGGCAAATATTGCAAGAACAGCAGAAAATTATATAAATTATGATTCAAAATTGAACTATAGTAGAAAGAGTCATATACCAAATGTTTCAAATGCTATAAGTTTAGCTACTTGCACAACAGCGGCAGAATTAAATGCATCAGCAATAATAACTGCAACACAAAGTGGCCATACAACTAAACAAGTATCTAAATATAGACCTAAGTGTCCAATAATAGCAGTAACACCAAGTGAAAGAGTTGCTAGAAGCTTAGCATTAAATTGGGGCGTTTATGCTATACAAGCAGAAAAAATAGATAATACAGATGAACTTATGGAAAACTGTGCAAAAGTTTCATTAGAAAAAGGATATGTAAAAAGAGGGGATTTAGTTGTAATGGTAGCAGGTATCCCAGCTAACTTTGTAGGAAGTACTAATATGATGAAAGTTCATGTTATTGGGGATATATTAATTCAAGGAACAGGAACTATAGAGACTACAGCTTATGGAACAGCATTATGTGTAGATAATGTTAAGGAAGCAGTAGATAATATAGATGAAGGAGAAATTCTTGTAGTAAAAAGATTAGGTAGAGAATACTGTGATGTTATAGATAAAGTTTCAGGAATAATTGTTGAAGAAGATGAGATGAGTTCAAGTGTAGTTATTGATTGCACAGCAAAAGATATTCCAATAATATATAGTGCAGTGGATGCCATGGAAATAATAAAGACTGGAGCATTTATAACACTGCATTCAAATAAAGGTGTAGGAATAGTTTACTCTGGAAGAGCTAATATAAGTCACTAAAAATTTAAAGAAAAATATATGAAATATTTTATATATTTCATCCGTTTAAAAAAAATTAACATAGAAATAAATATAAAAAAATAAAATCTACTGTTTATTGTATTATTTTTTTGATATAATATTATATTGTATTTTAATTTATTTATGTTATTATAGTGAATAAAGTTGTAAAAACATGGATAAAATTAAAAAGAATATAATAGGCAACTGATTTATTATTGACACCCATTACGGGTGTTTTTTTTATTTTAGTATAGTAATATAGGGATACAATTAACTTTTAACTAAAATAATCTGTTAGTTATTGATAAAATATTGATTTAAATTTTCTCATTTGATAAATGAATAATTTTAAAACTTAAATTGGAACCCTATAGTACTTATTATAAAATCAAATTTTAATTATAATAAAGAATTCATAAAAATACACGAGTAAAAGCATATATGGAAAACAAGCTTTTAAGAAATTCTAACTAAAAGTAATTTAAGTAGGTGAGTGTAATGAAAAAACAAATTAAAAATTTTTTTAAGCCCAAAGGCATAGGAGCTAAGTTACTAACAGTATTTTTATTAGTAACTTTTGCTATATGTACATCTTTATCAGTAATATCAAGCTTTATAGCTAGAAATGCATTAAATAGATTATTAAACTCGACGTTACCACAAACTACAGAAATGAGTTCAAAATATATACATGAAAAATTAGAAATAAGTAAAAGAGCTGTTGAAAATTTATCTGCAAATGATTTGGTGATAGATGATAAATTATCAGTAGATGAAAAATTAAAAACATTAGAATCAGCTTTAAAGTTAAATGGATTCTTAAGAATTGGTATAGCTGATAAGAATGGAAATATTAAATTTAATGATAGTAACACTAATATAAGTAAAAGAGAATATTTTAAAGAAGCATTAGGTGGGAAGGTATCTGTAAGTGCGCCAAGTCCTAGTATTAATGAAAAAGATAATGGAGCCATAGTTAGTGCATATGCATCGCCAATAAAAGATCGAAATGGACAAATTATAAATGTATTAGTTGCAATTGAAAAGGCAGATTTTTTTAATGAAATTGTAAAAAATATTCAAATAGGAGAAACAGGAGAAGCTTTTATTGTAAGTAATGATGGTGAAATTGTAGGTGATAAAGATATTTCCCGTATAGGAACAGTAAATTTAAAAGAAGCTTGTAAAACAGAAGAAAGCTTAAAAGGTTTTGATAAAGTTTTAGACAATATGATTAAAAATGAAAAAGGTATAGAATTATACAATAATGGTAGTAAGGATATTTTTTTAAGTTATAACAATATTCTAGATACTGACTGGACATTAGGAATTAAGATAGAAAAAAATGAAGTTTTAAAGGATGTTAAAACAATACAAGTAAGTTCCTTTGTTGCAGCTTTAATTTGTTTAGTTATAGGTAGCATTCTTATAATGTATCAAATTAAATCTATAAATAAGGGGCTAAAAAATGCTACTAATGCATTAAATGTTATAGGAAATGGAGATATGACTGTCAATATAGATGAAAAGTTAATAGAAAGAACGGATGAGCTTGGAATAATGGGAAAAGCAATGAAAACTATGCAGGGTTCTGTAAGTTCTACTATAAAATCTATAAGAGAAAATGCAGAAAATATAGATAACTATAGTGAAAATCTAGCTAGTATATCTGAAGAAATGGCAAGTTCAACTGATTCAGTTGCAAATTCAATTCAAGAAGTTTCAACTGGAATTCAAAATCAATCTGAAGATATGAGTAGCATGTTTTCAATGCTTGAAGACTTTAATCATAGGATAGAAATGGTTATGTTATCTATAAATGAAATAGGAAGCGAAAATAAGGAAATTTATACTTTATCTGAAAAAAGTAATGGGGATATGCAAAAAGTTACAGTTTCAGTATCAAATGTAAATGATGGTTTTAGAAGTTTAGTTGACAAGGTAAAATCTGTTGAAGAAAATATAAATAAAATAAATGAGATTATAACTCTTATAAATAGTATATCAGAACAAACTAATTTACTTGCTTTAAATGCAGCTATAGAAGCTGCAAGAGTAGGAGAAAGTGGAAAAGGATTTGCTGTTGTAGCAGATGAAATAAGAAAACTTGCAGAACAAAGCAAAATGTCTGCACATAGTATAACTAATTTATTAAATACTGTATTTAATGAAACAGGAATAATGGTTCAAACTACAGAAATTGTTAAAGGAGAGATAGAATCTCAAAGTGAAATCATAAATGGTGCTGTAGGTAGCTTTGAAAAAATAAAAGAAGCTGTAAATAATATAACACCTAAAATTACAGATAGTCAGGGCTTAGTAAAAGAAATAGTTACAAGTAAAGAGAGTATAAATGAAAAAGTACAAAATGTTATGTCTATATCACAAGAAATTGCAGCATCATCACAAGAAATTGCTGCAATATCAGAAGAAATGAATGCATCATCAGAAGAAGTTGCAAGTTCAGCATTAAATTTAACTGATATGACTAAAACCATGAAATGTGAAGTAGAAAAATTTAAAGTATAATAAAAAAGTGTTTAAGAATAAGATTTAAAATTATTCTTAAACACTTTTTGCGTGATAATTTAAAATATAAAGAAAATTTTTAAATGAACGATATTAATAAAGTTAAATAATAATTAACAATTTTTACACAATTTTAATAAAATTTAAATTAGGAGGTTTTTATGAAGAAAAAATATATCCATAGATTAGAATTTAAAAGTATAGGAAGTAGATTACTAGTAAGTTTTATTGGAATTATAATTGTAATATGCATATTATTTGCAACAGTATCTATAACTATAGCTAAAAAAGCATTAACTGATTTTTTAAGTACAACATTACCAGAGACAACTGCTATGTGCGCAAATTATATACATGAAAATATAAATGGTAATATGAAAGTTGTTGAAAATTTATCATTAGATAAAGATGTTAGGAGTGAATCAGTAGCTATAGAAGAAAGAGCGAAGACATTACAAAACAACTTGGAAGTAAATGGATTCATAAGAATAGGGATTTCTGATAAAAATGGAAAATTTGTAGCTAGTGATGGTAAAACAGTATTAGATATAAATGATAGAGAATACTTTAAAGATGCTTTAAACGGAAAAGTTACATTAAGTACACCAGCTAAAAGCTTAAACAAAGAAGATAATGGTGCTATTATAAATGCATACGCAGCACCAATAAAAAATGATAGAGGAGAAATAACTAGTGTATTGGTGGCTATTAGAAATGCTGAAGTATTTAGTGAAACAGTGAAAAATATAAAAGTAGGAAAAACTTCTAATGCATATATTTTAGATGCAAATGGAAATGTTATTGGATGCAATGATATAGAAAAGGTAGGAAATTTCAACTTAAAAGAAGAGGTAGAAAAGGATCCAGATTTAAAGGGCTTTAAAGTTGCATTAAATAGTATGATTGAAAAAAATGAAGGTATAGAAGCCTATAGTTCAAAGGGCAAAGAGTTTTATTTAACATATAAAGATATAGAAGGAACAGATTGGACTGTTGGTATTGAAGTAAAAAAAGATGAGGTTTTAAAAGGCATAAAAACTATACAAAATTACTCAATATTAATTTCAATATTATTTATACTATTAGGAAGTGGAATTATAATAATTCAAGTTAAGTCTATAAATAAAGGTTTAAAAGGTGCAACGAAAGCTTTAGATGTTATTGGAAAAGGGGATATGACTGTTGAAATTAATGAAGGATTAATAAATAGAACTGACGAACTAGGAATAATGGCAAAATCTATGAAGAGTATGCAAATATCTATAAGAGAAACCATAAATGCAATAAAAGAAAGTGCTCAGAGTATAGATAGTTACAGTGAAAATTTAGCAAGTATATCTGAAGAAATGGCAACGTCAACAGATTCAGTGGCAATTTCAATTCAAAATGTATCTAGTGGTACTCAAAATCAGACAGAAGATATGGGCATAATGGTTTCAATGCTTGAAGAATTCAACAATAGTGTAGAATTAGTTATGGAAGCTATAAATGAAATTGGACAAGAAAACAAAGGGATTTATAATTTATCTAAAGAAAGCAATGAAGATATGGATAGTGTTATAGTTTCATCTGAAAATGTGAATAAGGCCTTTGGAAATTTAGTGCAAAAAGTAAAGTCAGTTGAAGGAAATATAGATAAAATAAATGAAATCATAAATATTATAAACAGTATAGCAGAGCAAACCAACCTATTAGCATTAAATGCAGCCATAGAAGCAGCTAGGGTAGGAGAGAGTGGTAAAGGATTTGCTGTTGTAGCAGATGAAATAAGAAAACTTGCAGAACAAAGCAAAATGTCTGCAGGTAGCATAACGGGGTTATTAAATGCGGTATTTAAAGAAACTGGAATCATGGTAGAAACCACAGAAATTGTTAAGGGAGAAGTAGAATCACAAAGTGAAATCATAAACAAGGCTGTAGATACTTTTGAAAAAATAAAAATAGCAGTAGACAACATGAACCCTAAAATCAAAGGTAGTCAAGGCTTAGCATTAAAAATTATAGAAAGGAAAGATGTTATAAATGGTAAAGCACAAAGTGTAATGTCTGTATCAGAAGAAGTATCAGCATCATCACAAGAAATAGCAGCAATAGCTGAAGAAATGAATGCATCATCAGAAGAAGTAGCTAGTTCATCATTAAAATTATCCAATATGACTAAAATGATGAAAGAAAAGGTTGAATTATTTAAAGTAGATTAAAAGTATAAAACTCTAATTAAATTTTTAAAACTAAAGTTTAATTAGAGTTTTATTGTTATAAATTAAAATAAATATTAACTTTTGATTTTCATACATAAAATTTTCCTCAGTTCACACAATATAGATAGGTAAACCTATTATTTAAAAGAATTTAAATAAGGATGTGATTTTATGAATGGAAGTTTAAGTTGTAATGCCCAAAATTGTTTATATAATGCTAATGGATTGTGTGGTGCCAGTGTAATTAAAGTAAGAGGGGGAAATGCTGAAAGTAGTGCATTTACTCAATGTGATTCATTTGCTGAAAAGGGACTTAAAAATTCATTAGCTAATATGTTTAATATGAATATTCAAGGCGAAATAAAACAAGCATTTACTAATACGTCTATAGAAATGTATCCCAAAATAGAATGTGATGCAAGAAATTGCGTATATAACATAGGAAATGTATGTTCAGCAGATTACATACAAATCAATGGTCAAACTGCATTGTCAAGCACAAGAACAGAATGTTCAACATTTAAAAAATAGAGATTGGTATTCTTGTATATTTTTATATGTGTAAAGAAAGAACTATAGCTTTAAGAATATAGTTCTTTCTTTTGGTGTTCTAAGGTGACAGACATTAAATATATAAAATAAATTAACTTAACTTAACTTTACATAAGGTGACACTCATTAAATATTGCAAACAAAGTATTTGAGTGACAATCATTAATTAATAATTGTCACTCAAATATAATAAGTTACTTTTATTTTTTAACTTCATTTATAAATTCAGTTACAGCTTCTTCTTTTGTAGCCCAAGATGTAACTAATCTAATAGCTGAATGAGTATCATTTATTTTTTTCCATACATAGAAGCCAAATTTTTTTTGTAATTTTTCAATTAAATTATTTTCTAGTATAGGAAAAATCTGATTCGTTGGAGAATCAATTAAAAATTCACAGTTAGCTTCTTTTAACCCATTAGCTAAATGATTTGCCATAATATTAGAATGATTTGCTAATTCAAAGTAAAGGTTATCCTTAAATAATTCCTCAAATTGTATTCCAAGAAGTTTTCCTTTTGCAAGTAGAGCACCTTTTTGTTTTAGATGATATCTAAAATCTTCTCTTAAAAAATCATTTTTAATAACTAAAGCTTCACCAAGAAGGGCACCATTTTTAGTTCCCCCAATAAAAAATGAGTCTGTAAAATCACACATATCTGATAGTGTTAAATTTGCATCTTTAACACAAAGTGCACAACCAAGTCTTGCACCATCTGCATATAAAATTAGATTATTGGATTTGCAAAATTCGCTTAGTGATTTTAGTTCATTTTTTGTATAGACAGTACCTAGTTCTGTAGGGTTAGAAATATATACAAGTTTGGGTTTGACTACATGTTCATTTCCATAAGCATTTAAAATTTCTTCAATTTTATTTGGAGTTACCTTTCCATCATTTGAATCTACTGTGATAACTTTATGTCCAGTATATTCAATTGCACCAGTTTCATTAACAGCAATATGTCCTGTATTTGCAGATATACATGCTTCATAAGGCTTTAAAAAAGCACCAATTGCAATTAAGTTTGTTTGGGTACCACCAGAAATTAGATGAATATCAATGTTTTTATTATCTATTAAGCCTTTTATTTTATAAATGGCATTTTTGGTATGTGTATCATTTCCATAACCTTCTTCTTGGGTAAGATTTGACTCTATTAAAGAGTTTAAAATTTTGGGATGAGCGCCTTCACTATAATCATTTTTAAAACTGTATAACATCATAAATCTCCTTTGTATTTATTTTTTATTTTATTTAGTTAAAATTATAAAATATTAGTTAATTGAAGTATAAGTAAAGAATTTTTAAAATTCAACTATTTTTATTTGATTTAAAAATTTAATTTAAAGTGACAGTTATTAATTAATAAAAATAAACAAGTAATATAAAATAATAAATAACTGTCACCATAAGTATTATAAGTAATTAGGGTAGTTAAAAATATTTAATGAGTGTCACTTATAATAATAATAAATAAAAGAATTAGTTTTATAATAAAACACAGGCTTGTCCATTTTATTAACATTATTTATTGCAAAATTATTAAAAAAAATTTTTTGAATACCATTTTTGTTTTATTTAATTTTAAAAATTAAAAATTTATAAAATTTTCAAAGAGCGTTTTATATTTATTGTTAGTTAGAACTAGATCAATTGCTTTGTTGCCAAGTTGTGATACTCTGCTAGAAGTTAGGTTACCTAAAATTGTAGCTATTTCTTTGCATGTTTTTCCACAAAGTGCTGTTGCAAGTAAAGAAATCATTGCTCTTGCATTTTGATTTCTACTTCTATTTTTGATGAAAATTTCATTCGGATTTAAATTTTCTTCTTTGGCTACAAAATTAGTAATTTCTTTTATTGATAATTCAGGTTTTAATATGCCTTTTTCATTAGTAAATTTTTCATCTTTAATTTTAAATTTTAAATTTATATCTTTAAAGTTTGATACTTGTTGATTCATTGTAGCTTCAAATACTTCTTTATATTCTTTTCTAGCTTTTCTTTTATTTTTACACATTATTTCTAGTATCATATCAATATCTAAAACATCAAATTCATCTTTGCCTCCTAAATAAACACGCATACTTGAAAATACATAATCTTGTGGTCGTTCTAAAAATCCTGGTAAATCTTTTGGGTTTCTATGAATATAGATAGAAGCATTTATTAAATACTCATCAGTAGTAATCATTTCACTTTTAAATCTTTCCTTGCATAGTCTAGAGTCTAAATCATATTTTTTATTATAAAATTTAACATATCTTAAATTTAAACTTTTCATTATTACAGAAATATCTTGATTCTGTGAATCTATAAGTAGATGTGCATGATTATCCATTAAACAAAATGCATATAATTTAAATGGATACTTTAATTGACTTTCCTTTAGTTTAATCATAAACATATTTTTATCAGCATCACAATTAAATAATAACCTGTCTTTTACACTTTTTATAATAATATGGTATATTGCATGAGGCGCTTTTTCTCTTGCATATCTTCCCATTTTTATACACTCCTTAAATATCTATTTTATGTCATAAATAACATAAGAATTTTATATGGCTTTAAATTGATAAATAAAGCTTGTTTTATTATGAGTATTGACAGTATAGATATTTTTAATCGAGAGTAATGACTTGAATAAAATTTAAAAAATCTATATATGGTTAATTTCTTTTAAATTAAAAGAAAGTTTGTTAAAATATATGGATGTACTGTTTTATAGAGAGTAATTTAAACTATAAAAATAGATAATTGTTTCACTATGGAATAGAATAAGTAAGTTATAATTGAAAAAATAAAGGGAATAATCAATTTAAGCATTTATATAAAATTCAATGCACAGTTATTTACTGTGTATTTAGGAAAGGTGATTTTATGGGTAAAAATAATATAGTTAATTGTAACGTTGAAAAGAATAAGGAGTATATAATAAAAATAGAAAATAGTGGTCATCAAGGTGAAGGTGTTGGAAAAATAGATAATTTTACTGTTTTTGTTGAAGGAGCTTTAAAAGATGAAACAGTAAAAATTAAATTAATAAAAATTAATAAGAATTATGGTGTAGGAAAGCTTATAGAAGTTCTGTCTTCATCTGAATCAAGAACTGAACCAGCCTGTAGTACATATAAAAGATGCGGTGGTTGTAATCTTCAACATAGTACATATGAAGCTCAATTAAGCTTCAAAACTGAAAGAGTAAGAGATGTTATTAAAAGAATTGGTAAGTTAGAAGATGTGAAAATACATAATACTATAGGTATGGAAACCCCATATAACTATAGAAATAAAGTTCAACTTCCAGTAGGAAAGAATAAAGATGGTGAAATCGTTGTTGGATTCTATGCCCCAAGAAGTCATGACATAATAAATATGGAATGTTGTTACATACAAGATGAAGTCGGAGATAAGGTTATAAAAGTAGTAAAAGAATGGATGAAAAAATTTAATATAGAAACTTATGATGAAAAAACGAATAGTGGAATAGTTAGACATATAATGATTAGAAAAGGATTTAAGACTGAAGAAGTAATGGTAGTTGTAGTTACTAATGGAAATAGTATTCCATATTCAGAAGAATTGGTTAGTATGTTAAAAGATAATATTGAAGGAATAGATAGTATTATACAAAACATAAATAATAAGCAAACTAATGTAATACTAGGTCAAAAGTGTAAAACTTTGTATGGAAAAGATACTATAACTGATTTTATAGGAGAATTTAAGTTCAATATATCTCCATTATCATTTTTTCAAGTAAATTCAATACAAACAGAAGTTCTATATAATAAAGCTTTAGAATATGCCGATTTACAAGGAGATGAAATTGTATTTGATGCTTACTGCGGAACTGGAACAATTTCATTATTCTTATCACAAAATGCTAAAAAAGTTTATGGGGTAGAGATAATACCTCAAGCTATACAAAATGCTATAAAAAATGCAGAAGAAAATAATGTTACAAATACAGAGTTTATAGTGGGGGAAGCTGAAAATGAGATTCCTAAATTAATAGAAAAAGGAATTAAAGCAGATGTAGTAGTTGTTGATCCACCAAGAAAGGGATGTGAAGAAAGTTTATTACATTCAATAGCTAAAATGTCACCAAAAAAAATAGTTTATGTATCTTGTGACCCAGCAACATTAGCAAGAGATTTAAATATATTACAACAACTAGGATATAAAACTTTAGAAATACAACCAGTAGATATGTTTCCACAAACTGCTCATGTTGAAACTGTGGTTAAATTAGAAAAAGCTAAACTAGTGAATTTATAAGGTTAAATAAAACATAAAGGGATATTTTTATCAAATTGCCACCATAATTTTATATATGGTGGCAATTTATTTTTTAAAATCTGTCAACACTATTACAGGAAAATTCAGGTGTTAAATGTGTATAAGTGTACCTGTTTGTTGATAAATTACTATGACACCTTATAGTTTTAGTTATTTCTTGTGTATGTAAAATACTTTACTTTTAATATAAGTAATGTAATAATAGTATGAGAAAAACTAAAAAGGAAATTTATTGAATAACGGTATGCTAATGATTTTGAAAGTTTAACTGACTTGTTATATGAATATGCACTTAAAAACGGTGATGTCGACTAAAACACAGTTATTTCTTCTATATTGGCTGGAGGAATGTCTATGTGAAAGAGACTATGAAAATCATTGATAATGGCAGATATTGCGTAAATTAGTATGAGGTGAAACTTGAAAACTCTTTATAACTTGGCATGAATTCAATAAAATTTAAAAGTAAATAGATTTTTATATTGGTATTGAGTAATAGATAGCAAATAAAATGTAATTGAAACCATAACAATGACCTTCTTTCGTAGATATTTGCTTTGTGATGATTTCATTATATACGAAAATAGGGGATCATTGTTTTTTGTTTTGAAAAATGACATAACTTTTGAAAATGTTAAATTTTAAATAAGAAACAGGTATGTCAGACTTGACACTACCTTGAATTTGTAGGGGGAATGAATATGAAAGCAAGAAAATTATTGGATGCATTATTGGTAGCCGAAAAGCTGAAAGATACAACACGCCATTGCTATACTTCAAAAGGCAGGCACGAGAGTGTTGCAGAACATAGTTGGATGATGACTTTGATGGCTTTCTTTATGAGAGATGAGTTCCCTGAGGTTGATATGGATAAGGTTATCAGAATGTGTATTATTCATGACTTGGGAGAATGTTTTACTGGAGATATTCCTACTTTTGAAAAAAACCTAGACCACGAACTGAACGAAGAAAAGCTACTGTATAGTTGGGTTAATTCCTTGCCAGAGAAATATGCAGTAGAAATGCGAGAACTTTATGAGGAAATGGCAGAGCGTAAAACAGCTGAAGCACAGATTTATAAAGCCATTGATGGACTTGAAGCATTGATTCAGCACAATGTGTCTGACTTGTCTACTTGGATTCCGAAAGAATTTGAACTCAATCTAACTTACGCAGATGATAAGGTTGCATTCTCTGATTATTTGAAATCCTTAAGACAAGCTGTTCGTGAAGATACCATTAAAAAAATTGATGAAGAAAATTAAAACTTTGCTATAAATATTAGGTTTACTGATATTTATGGAGGCAGCGGCTGTTTGTAACAAAGGAAGAAGCGATAGTAAGTATTTCGTATAAGGAAGAAAAAGAAGTAGAACTCCGTACGAGTATTGATATTAATAATAGGGACATGTACATAGTTCAATATCGTTAACACATTAGTAGTGTTACTTTTATTTTTGTTATATTTGCCATTCTTTACTGGTTCAACATGAATGGTTAGTAAAGAATTGAAAAGAAACGCAATAAAGAACATGAATAGGTTTAATTTTAAAATCAATCACATTTTTTCTGTTACACTATTCTAAATGTAAACGGGAAACATTAATTTCTGTTAAACAAATCAATATTTCCATTATCAAAGAGACAGACGCATAGACGAAGAGCCTATAATACACAGTAATAAATGTGGTTATCCGCTCTTTGTATTATGTAGATTTTAACAGTAAAATAACAATAGCTATGAAAGGAATTAAATAATGAATAAAAAAAGTTTTTTAAATATTGTTACAATAGTGGCATTAAGCATTACTATATTTACAGGGTGTGGAAATAGAACAGCTACAGCACCAGTGAACTTAAGCGACTTACAAACAGATATCAGCACTTTTGCTGTATCAAAAAATGTACAGGTTGTAGGACTTGGAGAAGCAAGCCACGGTGCAAAAGAATACCATCAGATGAAAGCAGAAGTATTCAAAGCATTGGTTGAAAACAATGAGAGTCGAACATTCATTATTGAAGGTGACTTTGGAGGAGCATTAAAGGTAGATTCTTATATTCATGGGGGCAAGGGAACAGCTGAAGATGTTGTTGGAGAAATTGGATTTAATATTTATCGTACGCATGAAATGGCTAGCTTGGTAGAGTGGATGCGTTCCTATAATGAAACTGCCCAAGATGGAAAAGACTTGCACTTTTATGGAATGGATATACAGAGATATGATAACAATAAGGAATACTTGTTTTCCGTATTGGATACGGCTGCACCTACATTAAGTGAAAAATATAAAACAGCCTTTTCGCAATTAACTGATGAAGCAAGATTGGATTTAAGTACAGATATTTTGAATAATTCTAAGGCGGATGTTTTAGAGCTATTAAAAGAGATGGATGATTCTGAAACAGATATTGTAGCTATTTCTGGACAAACTGCTTTTGATTTTGCAAGAGAAAGTGCGAATACAATATATGAATGTAGCGAAACAGTATTAAGTAATAATGCCGACTATAATGCTTTGCGAGATAAGTATATGTTTGAAAAAGTGAATTGGTTTTTACAACATGGCGATGGTAGTGTAATATTTATTAACGGGCATAATGGTCATATAGGTAAAACTTCAGCTTCTGGCTATACTTGCTTGGGTGAATTACTGACTAAGAACTTAGGAGAAGATTATTGCGCCATTGGAACAGATGCGGAAGATACGGAATTCAATTCACAAGGCAGTAATGGGGATTTTAGTATTATGGAAGTTAAGAATCGAAATGAACTTAATAGTCTGCTTGACAAAATGGAGAGTGATTTTTACTATATTGACTTCTCAAAAGTAATGGATGATGTACATTGGCAAAAACTTTTGAATGGACAACAAAAGCTTACTACGTTAAATGTAGGAATTTCAGGTTGGCAAAAACTTTTAAAATCACTTTATACAACAAATATTGTTCCAAGCGATACGTTTAACGGGATGGTGGTTTTTAAAAAAGTTCATCCAACAACGCTAATTCAATAAATGATATTTCATAAATATAAAAAGGTATAATAATTTGATAACAAACATTAGATAATCTGTTCTATATGGGGAAATAAAACAAGGATTAAAATTTGTGAAAATACAACATTAGATAAATTTTTATTATATTATCCAAATGTAAGCAGGAAACTTTAATAAGTATATAATTAAAAAGACAGACATAAAGACACAGAGTCGATAGTTTGAGTATTGAAAATCTCATCTCATCGGCTCTTTCTGTTATATATGGATTAGTCAATTAATCTTTGATAGTGATTGCTACTTTAATACAGTTCGCTAATGCTTCTAGAAGTGGATAAAGGGAGGAAAAGAATGATAATACGTGAGTTGACACACGAAGAATTGCTAATTGCTGTAGAATTAAATTATAACTGTTGGAATGATGACTTTGCGGGAATTATTCCTTATGATTCCATGAAAATAGAAAAGGAGCTTACCTTTGTATCAAATTGGATAAACGATAAGAGGTGCCAGGATATTAGACGTATATACGGTGCTTTTGATGGAGATAAATTTTTAGGATATGTAGGTGGGAGTTTAGCTAAGAAAGAAGATGCAGAACATGGTGTCGAATTAAATTATTTGTATGTAAAAAAAGAATATCGTGGAATGGCATTGGGGTTAAAATTAATAAGAACTATTATAGCTGAATTTGAAGATTATGGGGTAAACAAGTTAATAATCAATAATTTTCACGAGAGTGAGTCAAGTAAATTCTATAAGTATCTTGGAGGGGAAGTAGTTAAACAAGTTATACAAACTGTAAAAGGAAAAGAGGTACTTGTTGATGTATTTAGTTGGAATATTGATAGTCTTATAGAGCAGTTGAAGGATAAATTAAATTCTCGTAGTTATGAAAAGGGTGGGCTTGCTTTTAACGATAAGTTAACTGAAGGTATCTCTATGACTAACACCCATACTAAAGAAGATTTAGATGTAGTTTTAAAAGGAATTTTTGAGCATAATACTAAGGGAACTAATGGGTTATTGAAAAAACCAGCTATTGACATAAATATATATTTAAAAGATGGTGAGAAAACTATTGGTGCTATATTGTGTGACACATTTAATTTTTGTATTTATATCGAAATAATGTGGATAGATAAAGACTATAGAGGAAAGGGATTAGGGAAAAAGCTTATATCAAAAGCAGAGAAAATAGCAAAAGAAAATGGTTGTATTTTATCTCACACCTGTAGTCTTAGCTATCAAGCACCAGAGTTTTATCAAGCATGTGGTTATGAAATTTTTGGAAAACTTGATGATTATCCTAATGGTATAGTACAGTATTTTTTAAAGAAAAAGCTATAAAGTGAATCTAATATAAATGATTATGCATCACTGTCCTATTCTCCTGTTTCCAAGAGAGAATAATCTTTTAAAGAAGTCTAATATAAATAATCTTTACCGATAAATGTCATAAGAAAACAAAAGGAGGATAATTAATATAGTCATAATCAAAGCAATAATAAGAGAACTTGAAGCCTTACTCTAAGAACATGGCTTAGAATCTAAAAGGATGGCTGAACGTCGAAAAAGATGTATCCTCCTAATTGTTTAAGATAAAGTATGCCTGCAAGTCATCTATTTTCCTTAAGCTGCGTGGGGAAATAGAACTTGCAACATTATGTAAAATAGAGTTGCAAACATCATATAGTTTTTGCACCAAAGTATATAAGAAAGATAATATACGGTAAAATTAAAGTAGATATACGAACTATATTAAGAAAGTTATGTGAACATAAAGGAGTAGAAATTATAGTTTGATGATGTTTGATAGACATGTCAATTAAAAGTACATATATGAAAATAGACAATTTTGGTGTAAGGTATATTATGTTGATACAGTTTGAAGAAGCAAAAGGTAATAAAAGAATATATAAAAAATCAAATACAAGAAGATATAGCATATTAAAAGAGAAGGAGGTTTATTTTGGAATTTAATGAAAAGTTACAACGACTTAGAGCACAGAGAAACTTAACACAGGAACAACTTGCAAAGCAATTATATGTATCAAGGGCAGCAATTTCAAAATGGGAAAGTGGAAAAGGTTACCCAAACATTGAATCGCTAAAATGTATATCTAAACTATTTTCTGTTTCTATAGATGAATTGTTATCTGGTGAGGAACTTATTAGTCTTGCGGAAACAGAAAATAGTTCTAATATGCAAAAAGTTTATAATATGATTGGTGCTGTACTAGATTTAATGGCGATTATGTTTATCATTTTCCCGTTATATGGAAAAACTATTGAAAACTATATCTACTCAGTGAACCTACTTTCATTTACAGAAACTACATCAATAAATCTTGCAATCTATTGGAGTATATTTATCGCTTTGATTAGTATTGGTATCGCTAAACTTATCTTTATCAGACTTGATAAAGAGTTATTGTGCATATACATAACAAAATGTTCTGTAGCACTAAGCATTGCAGCAATCTGTTTTTTTTCTATGGCAAAAGAACCATATGTTACAACATTTTTATTTTTGATTTTTACGATAAAAATATTTGTATTATTGAAGCAGTGTGAAACAAAGTAAAAAAACTATAAACCTTTGGAAATAGGCTCTGACACGAAAAGTGTCAGGGCTTTTTTCTATTGTGACGATAGGTTTCTTGGTTTTTAGGACATAAAGCCACACAATAAAATTATGTTCAACACAAAATAAAAAACAACAGAAGGGACAGATGGATATGGAAACTATTATTGAAACAAAAAACCTTACAAAAATATATGGAAGTGCTACCGTTGTTGATAACATCAATCTTCATGTACCAAAGGGAAAAATCTATGGTTTACTTGGCAGAAATGGAGCAGGGAAAACTACAGCAATGAAGATGATGTTACAGCTTGTTTATCCGACAGGAGGAGAAATTCGATTGTTTGGAACAGATTATAAGAAAAACACTCCCACACTTTATGGAAAAATAGGATCAATTATTGAAACACCAGGTTTTTATAATAATTTGACAGGATATGAAAATTTACAAATTATTGCAAAACTGAGAGGACAGCTTTCTAAAGATTCAATACAAGAGGCGCTTCATATCGTTGGATTAGAAAAGGAAACAAGGAAAGTGTTTGCTGACTATTCATTAGGAATGAAACAGAGGCTTGGCATTGCTGCAGCAATTATGCATAAACCTGAATTATTAATTCTAGACGAACCAATAAATGGACTTGATCCTATTGGGATTTCTCAAATTCGTTCATTACTGATTGAGTTAAGTCACAGTAGGAATACTACCATTGTTATTTCAAGCCACGTTTTAAGTGAGATTGAACAGCTCGCAGATACTATTGGTGTCATGCATAATGGTAAATTGATAGAGGAAGTTAACATGGAAGAGCTTCACAAGCGTAATCGTAGGTATATTGAATTCAATCTGTCTGATGGGACAACAGCTGCAAAGATATTAGAAAAGCACTATCAAATTAAAGATTACTTGATAAAAGGCAATACAATAAAAGTTTATGACTTCACTCATAGTTCTGGGCAAATTAACAAAACTTTTGTAGAAAATGGATTATTAGTAACAAATATAAATGTAGAAAAGGAAAATTTGGAGGAGTATTTTTCTGAATTGATTGGAGGTGGCAATATTGCGTAGTCTTATTTACTGTGAATTACTAAAGTTAAAAAATTCAAAAATGGTGCTTATCAGTATTCTAGGCGCTATGTCCACGCCATTTATGATGTTTATAGAATCATTGCAAACACACTTTCAGCACCCAGAGCGTGTTATAACACTGACTAACGTTTATGATAACAGTTTGCTGTATATGATGCTACTAAGTAATATGATGATTTATGTGGTAATTACCGCCTATTTGTTTAGTCGTGAGTATATAGAAAATACATTAAAAATAATTTTACCAATACCAATTTCAAGAACAAAATTATTGCTGGGAAAGTTTATCACCCTGTTTTTTTTGATTGTTATACTTAACTTTGTAACTTGGGCAGGTATTCTGATTTTATCAGGAATATATAATTCTATATTTGACATGGTAGGATATAATTTACTTATTTCTATTGAGTGGCTTTTTAAGTATTTAGTTGCTAGTATTCTTATGTATTTAACAATTTCCCCCTTTGCTTATATCGCTCTAAAAACAAAGGGATTTGTTGCACCTGTAATTGCTTCAGCTGTTATCGTTATGGGGAGTGCAGCGCTTTCAAATCAAGATTTTGGAGCATTATACCCATGGACAGCTACCTTTTTTCTGATAAAAGGAAAATTACAAAGCACAGGTTATTCAATTACTTTAGGAATAACAATTATTGCTTTTGTATCTATAGTTGGATTTTTATTGACATTTAACTACTTCAAAAAGGAGGATTTGAAATAATGATACTTAATTTTATTGAAATTTTAAAAGTTATATTTCTTGGTATAGTGGAGGGGATTACGGAATGGCTACCTATCAGTAGTACAGGACATATGCTTCTTGTAGATGAGTTTATTACTCTTAATATGAGTGAAGCCTTCAAGGAAATGTTTTTTGTTGTCATTCAGTTTGGAGCAATTCTTGCTGTAGTTGTTATGTTTTGGAAAAGAATGTTTCCCTTTCAATTTGAAGATAAATCACAATCCATTATAAAAAAGGATATCATCTATGTGTGGTTTAAGGTTGCAGTAGCTTGTATACCATCAGCTATCATTGGGGTTTTATTTGATGACTTCTTAGATGCACATCTTCAAACCCCAATCGTAATTGCAATAATGTTAATTTTTTATGGTGTATTATTTATTATTATTGAAAACTGGAACAAAAAGCGTACAGCTACTACTGCAACACTTGCAAAAATAAGCTACAGGACAGCGCTGATGATTGGGTTATTTCAAGTGTTATCATTAATTCCAGGTACTTCTCGTTCCGGAGCAACGATTATAGGTGCTTTGTTGATAGGGGTATCACGAGTGGCAGCAGCGGAGTTTACCTTCTTTCTGGCCGTACCTACCATGCTTGGGGCTAGCACTTTAAAGTTGTTGAAATTTGGATTTGACTTTACAAATATAGAACTAGTCACTCTTATTATTGGTATGTTGGTGGCGTTTATAGTGTCCATCTTTGTAATTAAATTCTTAATGAGCTTTATCAAAAAACATGATTTTAAAGTATTTGGATGGTATCGAATTGTACTTGGAATAGTGGTGTTAATTTACTTTGCTATAATGTAGGGTGTAAGCATAATTTCACCACATTAATAAAATAAAAAAGCACATTAATCTGAAATATTATCAGATCAGTGTGCTTTTTTATCCTTTAATCTCAATATGAACACCATACTTAAATTAATCATAAAATTAGATGACATTGATAAGAGTATTTTTTATTACATTGATTATTTTTGTAAGTTTTTTATATCAATCTTCAAGTCTATAGCTAAAGTAAAAATCAAGTGTTGGTAGTCTTTATGTTGTTTTATAACTGAAGTTGTATGTTTTTGTAAAAAGAAATATAATGAAATTATGGAGGTGTTATGGGTGGAGTATATAACGACAAAAGAAGTAGGAGAAAATTGGGGGATTACAGACAGTATGGTAGAGTACTATTGCTCTAATATACGTACTAATGGGGCTAAAAAAATAGGAAATACATGGCTTATTCCAATTGATGCTGAAAAACCAGTTGATGAACGATATAGAGGTAATAAAGTAAAGGCTGGTGAAAATGAATGAAAAAGATATTTTTGGTTGAAGACGATAAAGCAATCGCTAAAAACCTTATGCTTTTACTTCGTTCTGAGGGATTTGCAGTAATTCATGCCTCTACTCGTAGTGAAGCACTTGTAACCATTACTGAGAATAAATTTGATTTGGCGTTGATTGATATTTCTTTGCCAGATGGAAATGGTTTTACGGTTTGCACAGAAATCAAAGAAACAGAAGATGTTCCCGTTATCTTTCTAACGGCGTCAGGTGATGAAGCAAGTGTTGTTACTGGACTGAATATGGGTGCAGACGACTATATCACCAAACCGTTTCGTCCACGTGAATTGATTGCACGAATTGGAACTGCCCTACGAAAAAGTGGGCGTTCTGGAACGAATTTTGAAATTCTTGGTCTTCATGTGGATACGGCAAGTGGTATTGTTAAAAAAAATGGTAAAGAGGTTTTTCTTTCAGCATTAGAATACCGATTATTGCTGGTGTTTATTAGTAATTCTAAAAGTATTATAACCAGAGGTAAGTTACTTGACGAATTGTGGGATGCTGCAGGAGAGTTTGTCAATGATAATACACTAACCGTGTACATTAAACGTTTGCGAGAAAAGATAGAGAATGATCCAGCAAAACCGCAAATAATTTTAACTGTTCGAGGAATGGGGTATAGATTGGGGGGCGAACATGCTTCGAAATAGAGAATTTAGACAGTTTACCATTTTATTCTCATTAATAGCTGCCATCAATGTGACGTTGGGATTTGCAATAAATGCAGCAGCGGGAATACTTACCATTGTTTCTGTTATTGCATTTGGAACAGCGTTTTTTGTATTTACCAAAGCTCGATATAAAAGTATTTCACAAATTTCAGATCAAATCGATTGTGTGCTTCATAATGATGACCATTTGTATATTAGTGAATCGGATGAAGGTGAACTTTCTATTTTACAAAGTGAGATAACAAAAATGACGATGCGTATTAGGGAACAAAATGATGCACTAAAAAAGGAAAAAAAACATCTTGCTGATTCGCTAGCTGACATAGCCCATCAACTTCGTACTCCTCTCACATCTGTGAATCTTATTTTGTCATTGCTTACGAATAACCCCGAGGAAAATGAAAGGAGAGCATTAATTAGGGAAACAGAGGAATTGCTTGTACGTATGGATTGGCTTATCACTTCCCTATTAAAATTATCTCGTTTAGATGCAGGTATTGTAGTGTTTCAATGTGAAAAGATAGATGTAAATAATTTGATATGCGCTGCCGCTCGTCCTTTGCTAATATCAATGGAACTGCACGATATTGAGTTGCAAATAAGTGTATCTAAAGGTGTGGTTATTCAGGGTGATTCAGGTTGGCTTTCAGAAGCAATTCAAAATATCCTAAAAAATTGTATGGAAAGCGCAGGCGAAAATGGAAAAATTGAGATTGTATGTACTGACAATGCACTGTTTACTGAGATTGCTATTCACGACAGTGGTAGGGGCTTTGAAAAAGAAGATTTACCATGTTTGTTTGACAGGTTTTATCGTGGAAAAAACCCAAATGCTACAGGATACGGAATTGGATTGGCTCTTTGTAAGATGATTATAACACGTCAGGGCGGGACAATTACTGCAAAAAATCACCGTCAGGGTGGTGCAATATTCTCTATTCGTTTCCCAAAGTGACGAATCTCTCACTTGAAAGTCACATAGATGTAAGTTGAAGATTCTATTATATAGGTAAACCATTAGAAAGGAGACTCACATAATGGAATTTTTAAAGATTGAAAATTTATGCAAAGTCTATGGCAAGGGTGAAAACCAGGTTACCGCCCTTGATCATGTTTCACTTACTATTAAAAAAGGAGAATTTACAGCAATTATCGGTTCCTCTGGTTCTGGTAAATCCACACTTCTACATGCCATCGCGGGAGTGGATGTACCAACAAGTGGAAAGGTATACTTAGAAGGACAAGATGTATATGGACAGAGCAATGAAAAACTTGCTATTTTCCGCAGGCGTCAGGTTGGATTGATTTATCAGTTTCATAATTTGATACCAACACTAAATGTAGTGGAAAATATTACTCTGCCTATACTTATGGATAAGCGTAAGGTTAATGAGGAAAGACTAAATGACCTGCTAGATCTACTTGGCTTAAAAGAACGAAAAACCCATTTACCAAACCAACTTTCTGGAGGTCAACAACAACGTGTTGCCATCGGTCGTGCATTGATGAATGCACCAGCAGTTATGCTTGCTGATGAACCCACTGGTAGCTTAGATAGTAAAAATGGACAGGATATTATCCATTTATTGAAAGAAAGCCATAACAAATATCACCAGACCCTTATCATTGTCACACATGATGAGAACATTGCGCTGCAAGCAGATCGAATCATCTGCATAGCAGATGGAAAAGTAGTACGTGATGAGAGACAGGTGACTCGTTCATGAACATTTTTAATAAAGTTGCATTGCAAGGACTGAAAAAGAGTAGAACAAGAACACTTGTAACTATTATAGGAGTTATTCTATCTGCTGCTATGATAACGGCAGTCACTACCTTTGGCGTTACTTTGCTAAACTATATGAAAAATGGTGCTATATCGAAATATGGTGATTGGCACGTAGCGTTTTTAGACGTTAATTCTTCTTTTGTACAGGAACAGATAGATAATGATGAGGTTGCAAATACTGCAACATTTGAAAACATTGGATATGCAACACTTGATGGTGGCAAAAATCCCGAAAAACCATATCTTTTTATAGCTGGATTCAGCGAAGAAGCCTTTGATACTTTACCCATAACCCTGGTTTCAGGTAGGTTACCTGAAAATAGTGGAGAAATTCTTGTTTCGGGGAAAGTTTCAACAGATAGTGGCGTCAAATTTGCAGTAGGTGATACTCTTTCATTGGCGGTGGGAAGTCGGATGAATGGAAAAGATAAGCTTGGTCAGAGTGACCCATATACCGACGGAAGTGAAAATCTTGTGACACAAGATGAGAGAAACTATACAGTTGTAGGTATCTGCAGAAGACCTGTCTTTGAGGAGTCTTCAGCACCGGGATACACCTTGATAACCAAATCAGATGAACAAGTCAAGACGGATAGCTTCAGTATGTTTAGCACATTAAAAAATCCATATAAACTTCATTCATACATAAGTAGTATTAAAGATCATGCTTATGTTTTGAATGATAATGTGTTGCGTTTTATAGGCATTTCAGACAATAACTTATTCAATATATTTATGTATTCCTTTGGCGGTATTGTGTTGGCAATTATTATGCTAGGCTCAATTTTTCTAATCTATAATTCGTTTAATATGTCATTGAACGAACGTATGCAGCAGTTTGGAATTCTTTCATCTGTTGGAGCTACAGAAAAACAACTACGAAATTTGGTGCTGTTTGAAGGATTTTGCATTGGCGTAATTGGCATCCCAATTGGAGTTATTGTTGGTATAAGCAGTATTGGTGTTGTAATTTCCGTTGTTGCTAAAAAATTTGCAAGTGTTCTCTATCTCAACATCCCTTTGACTTTGACGTTGTCTACAACTGCAATAATTGTTGCAGCAGTGGTAAGCATGGTTACCATTTTGATTTCAGCCTACATTCCAGCAAGAAAAGCTTCTAGCACACCGGTAATGGAATGTATTCGACAGACAAATGAGGTGAAAATTGAATCTAAAGCTGTTAAAACATCAAAGCTCATACAACGTATTTGTGGTTTGGAAGGAACCCTTGCATTGAAAAACTTTAAAAGAAATAAAAAACGCTATCGCAGTATAGTACTATCACTTATTTTAAGTATAGTGTTGTTTATATCCACCAGTGTTTTGGTATTTGATTTGAAACAAATGTCAAATCAGACGTTAGAGTTTACTGAACATGATATCATTTTTTCCACACAGAACATGAAGGATAGTGAAATGTTACAGCTTTACGATAAGTTTAAAACTGCTAATGGTGTTTATGAAGGATTATATCAAGAATGTATAACCTATTCATCCATTGTTAAAACAAGTGAGCTTACAAAGGATTACTTGAACTATAAAGGTTCGTATTCTCAGTATGAAACGGCGAATCTACCAGTAGATATGCAGTTTCTTGATGACAGTACTTACCTGAATATTATCCAAGGTTTGGGTTTACCTACAGAAGAATATACTGGAAAAAATGCGAAAATGATTGCTGTTTCTATGATTGAGGGGGTGGATGATACTATTGATATCTTCAAGAGTTCTTCTATTAAGGTTACTTTAATCCCTGAAACTAAGGACCAATCGAAGATGGTAGAGGGGCAAAACGTTGATATTACATTCGTCAAAATTGTACCACCTGATTGCCCCCCAAGTGATATAAGTTCAGAGATCAAGCAAACTTCCTTTAGGGTGTTGGCTCCTTATTCGATGAAAGATAAATTTACATCCTATGATATTTCTACAGAAATTAAAAGTATGAGCTTTAAATCAAAGAATCCTACTCAGTCAGTTGCAGAAATGGAAAAAATCATCATGAGTGAGGGGGTTACATCCCAGTATAATCTATATAATATGTATGGATTAATGGATGATAATCGCAATTATATCTTCATTGCTAATGTGTTTGCGTATACTTTTATCAGTATGATAT
This sequence comes from Clostridium sp. CTA-19, assembly GCF_054767855.1. Classification (NCBI taxonomy): domain Bacteria; kingdom Bacillati; phylum Bacillota; class Clostridia; order Eubacteriales; family Clostridiaceae; genus Clostridium; species Clostridium sp. CTA-19. The sequence continues at coordinate 103,307 of NZ_BAAABH010000007.1, forward strand.
CACTAATTACGGTGGCAAATGTGTTCAACACAATTTCCACAAATATTAAGTTGCGCCGTCGAGAGCTTGCTATGCTTCGATCTGTGGGAATGTCTGAGCATGATTTTCAGAAGATGATGAATTTTGAGTGTATCTTTTATGGAGTGAGAGCGTTACTCTTTGGACTTCCTATAGCTATAATTACTTCATGGCTAATTCATAAAGTAATGGTAACAGACGATATCGATTTTGTGGTTCCATGGGGAAGCATTGGAATCAGTGTGTTTGGTGTTTTATTCATCGTGTTTATTACAATGCTATATACCATTAATAAGATAAAAAAGGAAAACATTATTGATGCACTTCGAGATGATATGTCTTGATAACATATATTAATTTGATAAAAAATAAAAAACATATATTCAAGTTGTTGACGATTTTCTCAAAATACACTTTATATCTAAAAATATAGAATTTATACTACACAAATAAAGTAAATTAGTGCGTAACTGTGGTAATGAAAAACTGCAGTTGTGGCAGATGACGTTTTGTGGCCCAAATGGGGCTATGCGGCGGTTTTGAAATAATAATCAAAACCGCCGTTTTCCTTTTTCAAAATTGGAAACTCAGAGGGGGTATTAGCAAAATAAATTGTTAATAACCTCCGGTAGTCGTTGCGATATTTTCCATTCCTTTCCCAAAGTGACGAATCTCTCACCTGAAAGTCACACAGATGTAAGTTGAAGATTCTATTATATAGATAAACCATGAGAAAGGAGATTTACATAATCGAATTTAAAAAAATTGAAAAGCTATGTAAGGTTTACGGCAAGGGCAAAATGCCCTTGAACATGTTTCGCTTACAATCGAAAAGGGAGAGTTTACTAAATCATCTCATGGCTGATTTATGCAGGATTGGTGGCCGACAAAAGGATTAACAACTTCAATTTTGTATTCCCGTAGGCAGTATGGCAATCAGCGTGTTCTTTATTATATTCATTACAATGCTGTATCCCATTAGTAAGATAAAAAAGAAAATATCATTAATGCGCTTCGGGATGACAAAGCTTAATTCAAAACCGATATTGACTTGATATATTGAATAATTATATAAAAGTCTAAGTTTACAGTTAATAAAAATATACTAAAAAAGGAGTGTAAAAGTATTTATGAAAATCAGTATCAAAAACGTGAGTATGACATACAAAACAGGAAAAAAGGCACTAAGTAACATGAGTTTGGAAGTGAACAGCCCAAGTTTTATAGGACTTTTGGGTCCCAATGGTGCTGGAAAAAGTACCTTTATGAAACTATTGGTATCTAAGATAATACCAACAGCTGGCGAAATAATTATTGACGGTAATTCAATCCAAAAACACGAAAAAGAACTCAAAAAGCATTTGGGTTATTTGCCGCAAAGCTTTGGTTTATATGACGAATTAACTGTTTATGAGTTTTTGGATTACATGTGTGCATTAAAAGAAATTAAAAACAACGTGAAAGATATTATCGAACAAGCTATTGAACAGACTAATTTGCAGGAAAAAAGAAATTTCAAAATTAAAACTCTTTCAGGCGGTCAGAGGCAGCGTGTTGGTATATCACAAGTATTACTTGGAAATCCTGAGCTTATCATTTTAGATGAACCTACAGTTGGGCTTGACCCAGAGGAAAGAATTAAATTCAGAAATATATTTTCACAGACTGCAAATGACAAAATAGTGTTACTTTCTACTCACATCATTGATGATATACAAGCCATTTGCAATAGAATTATAATAATTAATAACGGTACGATTTTATTTGATGGAACTTCGCCGGATTTAATAAAAACTGTACACGGACATGTTGGTTTTATTGAGGAAAAAGATAACGAGGCTTTAGAAAAAAGAATTGGGGGTAAGTACAAAGTCACATCCAAATTATTTACAGGTAATGGTGTCTCTTGTCGTGTTATCGGCACAAAAATAGAAAGTTCTATTCCCCTGATAGAGCCTACCCTTGAAGATGCATACACATATGTCATACACAATGGGGGTGTCCATTAAATGAGGAATACATTTTTTGTCTATGAAACAAAGAGGCTTTTAAAGTGCAGATTTACTCAAATAATAATCTTGTTGACGTCAGTTTTTCCTTTGATTTGTGCACTGCTCTCACCGTACATTAACGAAGACATTAGCAGTTTGATATTTGGAATAAATAGCTCTACTCTTTTATCGCAAACGATACTTTTTCCGGCAAAGGCAGGGGCAGTGCTTTCAACTTTTGCGTTTACTGCACTAACAGTTTTTGAGTTTGACAAAATACGTAGATTTAGAGTCAATTATATAATTGAACCAATAGCAAGTTCTATAAAGATAAATTTAACCAAAATTACAGGCTTAATGTGTGCAGGTCTTATTTCAACAGTCGGTTCAATGATAATTATGATCCCTCACTATATATTTAACATGGGTAGTCTAACCAATTTTAGTTATTTCTTGCTCAATTACTCCTTAATAATTTTTGGTTCGATTGTGTTGTCAACTCTTATTACCGCAGGATTTTATCTTATATTTAGGAACATTAATATAACCTGCATTATTATGTTTTTAACGGTGCTCTTTAGTTTTTTTGCAGGGATTATTAATTATCAATATATGTGGGTTCAGACAGGTGCTAATGGACTTTCTGAAAATTTTGGAAACGGGAATACCGTTTTAGGAATGTTCTGGAATAGGCTGTTTGGGTTATCGGTAGCTATGTCAATATTTTTATTTGGAATGTTGTGCGATAGATGTTATGAAAAAGGAGTATTGAAATCTCTCTTAAAAAACTGTAAAAAATATAAAATATTACTGATTTGCTTTTTGATTTCTAGTTTTGGAGCATTTTTTGTTTTTCAAAATGAACCAATTTTTAAAGCAGTTTCGCTTGGGGATTTAATGTCAGCAGTGATTAGTGGTGGTAGCGAAGACACTCCTGTAAGCACCAATGTCATAGGAACTTCAAATATATTTATAGATCTTAAGATAGAAAAAAACAAAAATTATGCTACAGGGGCTTATTTTCAAGAACTGCAAAACGGCACTGATAAGTCTCAAAACATATATTTTGAATTAGCAGACGGCTACCACATTAATGAGATCAAGTTAGACAACGTAGACATAAACTACACACAGGTTTCATCTAAAATTTTGGATAGCGCAAAACGTAAAAACGTTTTTGAAGCAAGCATTCCTAAAAACACTAAAGCTAAACTAAGTATAAGGTATTCTGGTACACCGAAAGCCTTAAATGTAAATGCAGATTTTTCCGCAGGAATTAGCAAAAATTATGTAAGTCTAAGGCGCACTATGATTGCTCCAGTTGTTTGTGCTGAGCAAAAGAATAGGATTATTGAAGGGACAATAAAAATAGACTCAAAATTTACAGTCATAACTCAAGGAGATAAAAATCGCAAAATTTCTGAACACGATGGTTTTACTGTTTGGAGTTTTTCTTGTGATAAACTAAGTGACTTATCTTTGACAGCTGGACGATATGGAATACTTGAAAGAAATGTAAGTGGTACAAATGTGGAGTTTTTCTATCCATTGGCTGCGAGCAAAGAATTTGAATCCAAGGGAAGTGACACGCTTGATATATTCTCGTTCTTTTCAGAAAAATTTGGGCAGCTAGACAGAGAGAGTCTTAAAGTAGTTGTAACATCAGGAGTACATGGCGGAGGTGGAGTTCAAGCAGGAAACATTTCTTGTATTTCCGAAGATTGTTTAACAAAAAAATCCAATATGGATTCATCGCAAGCCTCTTCTTCTGACACTTTTGCTGTGTTGACGCATGAAATTGCTCATCAATGGTGGGGCGGTGGAATAGATGTATCTAACGAAAACAGCGATAATCAAATAGATAAAAATCACGATGAATGGTCCAATGAAGCTTTTGCGGATTTTAGCACTTATTTATTCTTGAAAAACAAGTTTGGAAAAGATTATGCAGAAAATTTAATGCTGAAAAAATGGAAAGAAGGAGCAAATGAATTAAATCGAAATTTTTATCAAAGAAATCCTGAATACATGAACAAATTATCGATGATTCCAAAGTACAACGTCTCATTATTTTTAAGAGGCAATAAATGTTATGCTTTGGGGCCACTCACAGTTTACAATGTTTATAATCAAATTGGTGAAGACAATTATTTTAATTCAATGAAAGAGATATACAAAGAATATTATGATAAAAAAGATAAAAAACTATCTTTTTCTGAGTTTTTAAATATTACTGGTGTTACAAGGAGGTAGCTTTCAATGAATATAAAGATTCTTAAATACGAACTGAAAAGAATAATTTTTTCGAAAATGTTTATGATAACTTTCATAATTGCACTTTTCTTTTCAGTAATTAACCTCTATACAGAAATAATACAAGGTGTTTCTGGTACGGCACCTTTTTCTAAGTGGAGTTATTGCAAGTTTTTGTGTGACATAAATACGATTATGTTATTAATTCTAATGCTTTCTTGCACAGGGCTTTTTTCTAGAAACGAACAAAGAGTAGGAGAAATTACTTCATGTACATCTTTACCACAGAAAAAGTATTTGGCTACAAAAAGTTTAGCTCTGTTTATTTCTTACTTAATTATTGCTGTATTTTGTATTTTAATAAGTTTGGTATTTTACAAGACAACTTTTAATTTTGTTAATTTTCTAAACTTTTTATTGCCGAGCTTAATAATACTACTTCCCACTTTTGTGTTTATTTTTGGAACGAGTATGTTTTTAGGTAGCAAAAGCCAAACTTTGCTTTATGCTTGGATTCCAATTGTTTTGATTTTGTCATTGATAAGTTTTAATAGCACACCTTTTATTGATATTTTTGCCAAAGGGTATGTGACTTATATGCCTACAGTTTTACCCGTTGATAGTCTCGGTGAACCTGTTTTTAGTTTATCTTTAAATTTTATAATGAGTAGGTTGCTATTTACTCTAGTAGGAATAGTTTTATATGTAGCTTCATTTAAGAAGCTTTCTAGAAAATCTTAAAAAATTAGTATAAGTCTATTAAGGCAAAAGCTAATTCTTGTATTGAGAATACAGAATCCATCCTACAGAAGTAATGTAAATTACAAAGGAGTGCTGCCTTACAGTAATAAAAAAAACACAGTTGTGGCAGATGACGTTTTGTGGCCCAAGTGGGGCTATGCGGCGGTTTTGAAATAATAATCAAAACCGCCGTTTTCCTTTTTCAAAATTAGAAACTCAGAGTGTGTAAAAAAGTAATTTTTTCTTAAGTTATTAAAAAAGAATTTTGAAGTTTATTATATACAAGCTTAATAAAAAATTCATATCTTCTATATATTTTTCATAAAAGTGTCAGTGTTTGTGTAATTGAAATAAAATCTGAAAATTAAGTTAGAGGAATATGTAAAAGATTGTAGAATTCATATAAATGTAAATAAACTTTGAATTTAAAATCAATAAAGATATAGTTTAAGATGATAGATTTACTAAAATACTAAGAAGAGAATTTTTAGATGATAAGAAAACTAAAGTTAGTATTGAATTTTTATAAAATAAAAAATTATATTTTTACATAATAGTAATAGAAAAAATCTAATGAGAATTAGTTAAGGGAGACAACCATAAATGAAACGAATATTAATTATTGAAGATGATTTGTCCTTAGCGAAGGGGATAGCGCTCGCTTTAAAAGATAGTGAATTTACATTTGTACAAGTACAGGATTTGCATTCTGCGTGGCGAGAAACTGAAAACAATACTTTTGATCTTATCATTCTTGACATCAACTTGCCTGATGGAAATGGATTGGATTTCTTAAAAGAGTTAAGGAGGGAATCTGCTGTTCCGGTAATAATTCTTACTGCAAATGATTTGGAAATAGATGTGGTTACAGGTCTTGAGTTAGGAGCAGACGATTATATAACCAAGCCTTTTAGTTTGATGATTCTAAGGGCAAGGGTAGGTGCTAGACTTCGAAGTAATGCACCTGTTATTGTTGATTCAATATCAATTAATGAATTTCAATTCTCTTTTACAAGAATGGAGTTTTTAAAAAATAACATTTCCATTGAATTGAGCAAAACTGAACAAAAATTATTACGTATTTTACTTGAAAATAGAGGACATACTCTTACAAGGGCCCAATTGGTGGATGCCGTATGGACGGATGATGCTGTATATGTAGATGAAAATGCCCTGTCAGTTGCAGTTAAGAGATTACGTGATAAATTAGAAGACACACCTTCTTCACCTGTATATATTAAAACAGTATACGGCATTGGTTATACTTGGTCGGTAATGTGATGGACAAGCATTTTTTTATAATAGGGATCTTCTTAGTCATTTCAATGTTTCTTGTAATTTTCATCATCCTTCTATATCGTAGAAAAATGCGTCGGCTTATGAATTCCTTGACCACTATGTTAGATAGTGCTATAGATGGAGATTTCATTGAAAATACCTTTGATGAATCTGTATTGTCAGCTATAGAGGCAAAAATGTCTCATTTTTTATCATCTTGTGCTGTATCTTCAAAAAATATGAGTATGGAAAAAGAAAATATCAAGCATTTAATTTCTGACATATCCCATCAAATTAAAACACCAGTTGCAAATATACTTCTTTATTCACAGATTCTTATGGAACATGATTTGCCAGAAGAAAGTACTGTATGCGCAAAAGCACTAGCTACTCAGGCCGAAAAACTTGATTTTCTAATACTAGCCTTAATGAAAATTTCTCGTCTAGAAAGTGGGATTATTACTGTTAATCCTCAAAAGGGTACCATGAAAGCGTTGCTTTATGCTGTTATTGACTCAATACTGCCTAAAGCAGAAGAAAAAGAGATTACAATTGAAATTGAGTTAACAAATGGTACGGTTTATTATGATCCAAAATGGACTGTTGAATCAATTTATAATGTCCTGGATAACGCAGTTAAGTATTCTCCTAGAAAAAGCAACATCAAAGTTTGTACTGTATCCTATGATTTATTTTTTCGGATTGATATTATAGATAAAGGGATTGGTATAGCAACAGATGAAAAGGAAAAAATATTTACGCGATTTTACCGTTCTGCAAAGGTACGTGAGTATGAAGGTGTGGGACTAGGATTATTTCTGACACGAGAAATTATATCTAACGGAGGAGGTTATATTAAGGTATCTGGAACAAAAGGAGGCGGTTCTACCTTTTCTATTTTTCTACCAACAGAGAAAAGATAAATCTTTCAAAACTGATAGATTTCAGAAAGAATGTGGAAAGAAAATTTTGTTATTATTTTTGTATAACAAAAATTTTGATGTAGATTTTGGGGAGGACACTATGAAAACCATATTGGAAACGACAAACTTAAAAAAATATTATGGGAGTGGAGAAATGGCTGTGCGTGCGCTGGATGATGTTAGTCTTTCCGTAGAAAACGGTGAGTTTATCGCAGTAATAGGGCTATCAGGTAGTGGAAAATCTACACTTCTTCACATGCTAGGTGGTCTTGACCGTCCAACTAGTGGAAATGTAATGGTAGATGGCAAAGAAATTTTTAAAATGAAAGAGGAAGAATTGACAATTTTCCGACGCCGTAAAATTGGCTTTGTATTTCAGAGTTTTAACCTTGTGCCTATGCTAAATATTTATGAAAATATTGTACTACCTATACAGTTAGATGGTAACAAGCCTGACAAAAGTTATATAAATAAAATTATTAAGGTGCTAGGCATTGAGAACAAACTAGAAAATTTACCAAATCAACTTTCTGGTGGACAGCAGCAACGGGTTGCTATTGCAAGAGCATTGGCAACAAAACCAGCTATTGTACTTGCTGATGAACCTACTGGCAATTTAGATAGCAAGACCAGTCAGGATGTGATAGGGCTTTTAAAAGTGACAGGAAAAAAATTCAATCAGACTATTGTTATGATTACTCATAGTGAAGAACTTGCACAGCTTGCAGACCGTATTATTCGTATAGAAGATGGAAAAATATCAGGTGGTGATACCATATGATTCGAGTGAAAAACAGAAAGATAATTTGCAAATTGGCAGTTAAGAATTTTAACTCTGCCCAAACACGCAACATTATAGCTGTCTTTGCAATTGCACTAACTTCACTTTTATTTACCGGTATGTTTACTATGGGGTTTGGTATGGTAAAAAGTATACAGCGTGCTGACATGATAATGTCTGGTGGTGATGGACAAGCGCGTATAAATTATATGACTGAATCAGAGTATGACAATATAAGCAGTCATTCTTTGATAAAGGAAATTGCCTATTGTCGCAAACTTGCTGACAGCGTAGATAATCAATCACTTATGAAGCGATACACAGAGTTTTGGTATTATGATGATCTTGGTTTGAAATATGCGTTTGTTGAGCCTACAATTGGGCATAAACCTCAGACAGAAAAAGAGATTATCACCGATACGACAACACTAGAAATGCTTGGTATCCCACAAAAATTGGGAACTCATATAAAACTAGAGTTTACTATCCACAATAAAAAAGTTGCACGGGATTTCATACTTGCCGGTTGGTGGAAGAGTTATCCAGGTGTGAGGAATGGTACCATTATTGCATCTAAGGCTTATGTTAATGCTCATTTGGATGAATTGAAAAGCACCTACCGCCAAGATCGGGAAGAAACTGGAACCATCGCTGGAATTATAAAATTTAAAGATGAGCAAAACATTGAAAAAGGCCTGGAGAAGGTAGTGAAAGATAGCGGATTTTCTATGGATTTAAATGCACAAAATTATATAAATACAGGAATAAATCCACGATATTTGTCCAAGCATACAACAATGGGGATTGGAACAGCTGGTGCACTATCTTGTGCATTATTGTTAGTTGTATTCACAGGATATCTAATCATCTATAATATTTTTCAAATTTCTGTTTTACATGATATGCACTTTTATGGGTTATTGAAAACTATTGGTACCACAGGACGTCAACTTTATGGAATCATTAACCGACAGGCATTTATGCTTTCATTACTTGGCATTCCTTTAGGGCTTTGTGGCGGTTTTTTAATGGGTAAGGCATTGCTACCAACGTTACTGATACAATCTAGTTTTAAGGGGAATACAGTAATTGTATCGCCTAATCCTTTTATTTTTATGTTGGCATCTATATTTACACTAATCACCGTATTTATAAGCGTTCGAAAGCCAGCAAAAATGGCGGCAGAAGTATCCCCAATGGAAGCTGTTTCCTATACTGATTACAACTTTAACAATGGTAAGAAAAAAAAGAAGAAGACAAGGAATGGAAATCCTCAAAAAAGGATGGCATGGGCAAATCTTGGACGAAATAAGAAACGTACTGTGCTAGTTATTATAAGTCTTTCGCTTAGCATAGTGCTAACTAACACAGTTTTTAATTTTTCGCAGAGCGTAGATCCAGAGAATGCTCTCAAAAATGCCAATACTTCAGATTTTTGCATCGGTAATACCGACTTGTTTTTTCAGTACAAAGTTAATGCAGAAAGTGCCCTTAGCGAAAGTTTTATAACTGCTGTAGAACAACATGATGGATTTAAAACCGGTGGTCGCCAATACGGCTGTAGAGCTACATACACGAGCAAAACCACTAAACAAACTTGCAGCAATCAGCAGAAAGACGGTTCATTTCCTACACATATATATGGTATGGATGAATTTCCATTTTCCCGTATGAAATTAGTAGATGGTGAAATAGATATAGAGAAACTTGCAACAGGGAAGTACATCTTAGAGGGGGCTTGGGTAGATTCCCGCGGTCATATGGACATGAAAAGTATGAATCATAGTATTGGAGATAAGTTGGAATTGAATTATAATGGTAATATTCATGAAGTAACTGTACTTGGACATGTTATTGCAAACGAGGGAAATACTTATGATTGGGTGGACTCCTGCTTTTTTCTTCCAGTGGAGGGTTATAAAGAAGTTACTGGCAATACCTATACTATGAGTTATGTTTTTGATGCTACAGAAGATAAAGAAGCTGATATGGAGGAATTTCTAAAAAATTATACGAATAGTGTTGAACCAACAATGAGTTATAAGTCTAAACTCAATACCTTAGCAGGTGTTACAGATATTAAGAATACAATCATATTGATTGGAGGCACTATTGCATTCATTATTGGAATAATTGGTATTTTGAATTTTATCAATACCATTTTAACTAGTATTTTGGTTCGTCGCAAAGAACTTGCAATACTACAAAGTATCGGTATGACCAAAAGGCAGCTTGTTGAAATGCTATGTTTAGAAGGATGTTATTATGTCATATTTACTTTGGTAATTTCTATCTTATTGAGCATAGGAAGTTCACTATTTATAGTGAGACCACTATGCAATCAAATTTGGTTTTTAAACTTCAAATTTAATTTTTTATCACTGGTAATCATTTTTCCAATATTATTTGTCTTAGGTTTGTTGATTCCATATGTTGCATATCACTTTATGGGTAAAAAAAGTATTGTAGAACTTTTGAGGGTTGATGGATTATAAAATTATTAAAAAATGTATATTTAGAATAATCATGATATAGAATTAATCGTTTTGTTACATGTAAAAATGTAGTGTTTATAAAAGAATAAATTTAAATAAATAATAAGATTTTGATTTTTATAATAGTAGTATAAATCTATAAATTTTTTATTTGTTTAAAACAAGAGAGGATAATATGTTTAAATTATAGTTCAAAAATTTATTTATATTAAAAAAAGTTATCACCAAATTTATTATATATTTAAAATTGTATAATAAATTTGGTGATTAATTTGTTGTTTATGAACATTCTTCAGTTTCATTTTCCCAAAGTTTATAGTATTTTTTTAAATATATATCCATAGCTTGAGTTTGGGGTGCACAGATAGGTTTATTATTATTATCTATTCTTTTTATTGGACATCCACCGTGACACATAGGTAAATATGAACATTCCTCACATTCCTTAGGCCAGAAATCTTTCAAATATTGTTGACAGCGCTCACAATTATCACATAGATTATCAACTGTACCAATAGTTAAATCTTTTTGTCCTATTTCTTCCCAACACTTATACACTTCTCCTTCAGGTCCAATTACATAAGAATCTTTACAAAGTGCTCCACAAGCAAAACTTAAAGGAACTGGATAAAATTTTTCAACTTTATCATCAATCATATAATCTTCGTATATATCTCTATAAAACTTATAATAGGCATCTAATGTAAGGGCAGAATCACATCCAGATACTGGAGCTAGAGTGATTGAAATTTTTTTGTTACTTTTATAATTTAAATCATTATATAAGTAAGATAGTAAATCTTTAATTTCATATTTATTATTATTATCAATGTTTATCCTGATTACTATAGCAAAATATGTACAGGCAACATTTATATTTTTTAAAATAGTTTTAAAACTATTATAACCATTTAAAGCAATTCTTCTTTTATTATTAGTTTCCTCAAAACCATCTAAGGTTACTTGTCCATCTCTAACTTTCATTTCTTGTAAAAATTTAGCGTTTTCCTCTGTGAGAAGTAATCCATTTGTAATTATGGATGCATGGTAGTCTATTTTATTTTCAATACAATGTTTTGTTATAGGTTCAGTTATATATTTAATAATATCCTTATTTAATAATGGTTCTCCACCGGTCCAAGTAATTAGTAACTTTTTAAATTGGTTTGTGGATAATTTATTTAATATAAATGCTATTATTTTATCTGCAGTACTTTCAGTTAAATATTTTTTATTTTTATGCTCAAAGCAATAAGGGCAAGCCATATTGCAATCTAGTGTTGTCGCTATTGTAATTGATAAAGATTCATTTGCTAAGCGTGCATGTTGAGTTGATTCAACTAAATCTTCAATTTCATCTGAATCTATATTAACTATAAATCCTAAATCAATTAAGTTTTCTACAACTTCGTCATCATATTCATTAATTTTGTTTATATCCGTTAAAAAATTTTGAGTTTCTTTATCTAAAACAACAAATGAACATTCTTTTGAATTAAATAAAATAAGTTCATCGCTATTGTCTACTGGCACTACTATATTGAATCTAGAGGTTTTATAATCCATAAATAAGCTCCTTCCTTATAAGAACTAAAGGTATTAAAATGTTAATTGGATTTATATAAAATTAATTATAAAAAAGTGAACTTGGAATCTTATAATAATAAATTTAACCCACCGGCGTTAACCGGTGGTAATTATGTCATCATTAATATTTGTAAAAAACTACAGTCCGTATCTTGGGCATGGTGCATGTTCTGGTAATGGATAATAGCATTTTATATTAGCAGATTTATTTTTCCTTCTAATTATTTTCATAGGAGTTCCCCCTTTCTTAAATTATTTATAAGCTACTTAATTTAAACTAAGACTACTTAAATTAAAGTTAGTAAATGATGTTTAATATTTAGTAACTTTGATAATAAGTATATCTAAGTTTTTAATAAGTAGAAGAAAACAGTACTTACAATATTTAATTTATCCAAATTATACCAGCTAATAAAAGGTATTACAATTAACAAATTGTAAAAATATAGAAAAAATTTATTTTATATTATGACAAAATTCACGAATAATATAAATGTATTAAGCCTAATTAAACAAATTTCTAATAAATTTTTGTAGAATTATAAGTGAAAAATAGTCAAATAATATAAGAATTAAACTAATAAAACATCCTAAAATATTAAATTTTAGGATGTTTTAATTATTTTTATTAAGGAAACTCTAGTTCTATCAATTTCATCAATAATAAAAGTTAAGCCCTTTACTTCTATCATATCTCCTTCTTGAGGAATCCAACCAAATTCGCCGATTATGTAGCCACCTATAGTATCAAAATCTTCAGATTCAATAGATGAACCTAGAATTTCGTTAACTTCAGAAAGTTTAGTAAACCCATCAACTAAAAATTCATGTTCATTTATTATTTCTATATTTTTAGTGTGTTCATCATATTCATCATCTAAATCGCCAACGATTTCTTCTACTAAATCTTCAATTGATATAAGACCTGCTGTTCCTCCATATTCATCTAGAACAATTGAAAGAGAAACTCTTTTTTTTCTCATATCTGAAAAAAGTTCAGAAATAGGTTTATATTCATAAGTAAAGTAAGGTGTTCTTAAATGTTTTTTAATATCAAAGTTATCATTATCAATATTATGAAAAATTAAATCTTTTAGATGTAGTATACCTACAATTTCATCAACATTATTTTCATATACAGGTATACGTGAAAAATGTTCTTCTTTGAATAATTCCATTATATCTTCATATGGAGTACATAATTGAATAGCTATTATATTAGTTCTTTGTGTCATAATATCTTTTACTTGTAAATCCGTAAATTCAAAAACATTATGAATCATAGCTTTTTCTTCAATCTCTAATATGCCTTCTTCATGTCCAACATTAACTAAGGTTTTTAATTCATCTTCAGTTATAAAAGGTTTCTTAGAATTATTTTTACTTCCTAGTAATTTTAGTATAAGTTCAGTTAACTTATTAAAAATAATTATTATAGGGTTTAAAATAATTATAGTTAAAGATATTATTTTACATACTTTTAATGAAATTTTTTCAGGGTCATTTGCAGCAAAAGATTTTGGGGTAATCTCACCAAAAATTAATACAAGAATAGTCATTATTCCTGTTGCAATACCAACTCCTGCGCTACTAAAATAATCAATTGCAATTACTGTGGCTAATGAAGATGCACCAATGTTTACTATGTTATTACCTATCAGTATAGCACTTAACAATTTGTTTGGATTGTCAATTAAATTACTTACAATATCTGCATTTTTTATATTTTGATCAACTAAGTATCGAACCCGTAATTTACTTAAAGACATTAGTGCAGTTTCAGATGCTGAAAAGAAAGATGATAATGCTAAAAGAAAAAACAATATAATTATTTTTCCACTATTATTTATATTCATAGTAAATACCTCGTTTAAAAATTTATTGCTTTAAAATATTATCTGTAATATGTAAGTTTTTAATCCATAATTGGCTATGAAAATTAAAATTATATTTAATAAAATATATAAAATAAATTAACCCAAAATACAATAAATATATTTGCTTTAAAAAAAATATTTCTAATATAAAAGCTATAATAAATTATAAAAAAAAGTAGCTTTAGGTGAATTAATAGCAGCATTTATTTTATCAACTAGTGTAACTTGTTATACATATGAGATTATAGGAATATGTGGAGAATGTGATGAAGAAATGCATCTTGATAGATCACACTTATATAGATATATATAAATAGTTACTTTAAGTTAGTAAAAGACAATTTCTATTAAAATACTTTCAAAGCTTATTGTAAACTTAATTAAATATTTAAGTTGACAATAAGCTATATATTTATTATTATTAAATAAAAAATATATGGGGGTAATTATTTGAAAAACACACAAAAATTAATTTTAGTTGCTATGTTTGCGGCTTTAACAGCAGTGGGGGCCTTTATTAAAGTTCCTATACCGTATGTTCCTTTTACTCTTCAATATATGTTTTGTGCATTAGCTGGTATAGTATTAGGTTCACGATTAGGTGCTTTATCACAAATGATATACATAAGTATTGGACTTATTGGTATACCAGTGTTCACTGAAGGCGGAGGGATTAATTACATATTTAAACCTACATTTGGATATCTCATAGGATTTATAATAGCAGCCTATGTTATAGGAAAAATAAGAGAAAAGACCACAAAAATAAACTTATCAAAAGTAGTGTTCATGTTGACTTCAGGGCTGCTTTTTATATACCTATTAGGTGTTCCGTATTTGTATGTTATTTCTAATTTATATCAAGAAAAAAATATTTCTTTTTACTTTGCTTTTTTTTATGGATTTATAGTATGCATACCTGGGGATTTGATATTAACATTATTTATAGCACATATTTCAATAAAATTATTGCCTATGTTAAAAATAGGTGGATATATAGATTAATCAAACATTAAAAGGGGATTAAAGTATGAAAAAATTTATTAAAAACTTAGAAGCAAAGGTTTTAGCAATGCAATTTATAAGTATTGAAGAGGCTATGAAGTTAACATATATTAAAAAAAATTGTGATATAGATCAATTGTGCAACAGTGCTGATAACATCCGAGAATTTTTTTGTGGTAGTAAAGTAGATTTGTGTACTATTATGAATGCAAAGTCTGGATATTGCTCTGAAGATTGTAAGTTTTGTGCTCAATCAATTCACTATATGACAAATGCAGAAGTATATGGATTAGTTTCGCAAAAAGAAGTTTTAAAGTTGGCAAATGAAAATGAGAAAGAAGGAGTAAATAAGTTTTCTTTGGTAACTAGTGGTAGAGGAATTAATGATAATGACTTTGAAAAAATTTTAGAGATATATAAAGAATTAAATAAAAAAGTGAAAATAAATTTATGCGCTTCATTAGGAATAATAAAGTATGATAAATTGTGTAGGTTAAAAGAAGTAGGGGTAACTATGTATCATCACAATTTGGAAACTAGTAGAAATTACTATGAAAATGTATGTACAACGCATAGTTATGATGAAAGAATAAGCACTATAAATGCAGCTAAAGAAGCTGGAATGGATATTTGTGCAGGTGGGATTATTGGGCTTGGAGAAAATTTATATGATAGAGTTAACCTTGCATTTCAATTAAGAGATTTAAACGTTAAATCTATTCCTATAAATATACTTAATCCAGTGAAAGGCACACCCTTAGAAAATACAGTCAACTTAACTCAAAATGAGATATTAAAGACAGTAGCAATATTTAGATTTATAAATCCTACAGCGTTTATAAGGCTTGCAGGAGGAAGAAACCTTATAAATAAAAATGGTAAAAAATGTTTTAATTCAGGTGCAAATGCAACAATTACAGGAAATTATTTAACAACATCAGGTAATAAAATATGTGATGATAAAAAAATGATAACTGAATTGAATTTAGAGGTAAGAGAGAATGACTAAAGGAATATTTGTAGTTGGTACAGATACTGATGTAGGAAAAACTATTGTTACGGCAGGAATTATATATATTTTAAGAAAGAATGGTTATAATGCTATTTATTTTAAAGCAGCATTAAGTGGAGCATTAAAAATAGATGGAGAGCTTATTCCAGGAGATACAAAGCTTGTAAGTGAAGTAAGCAATTTAGAAGAACCTTATGAAAATATTACACCTTACATTTATAAATCAGCTGTATCACCGCATTTAGCGGCAAAAATAGAAAATAATCTTATAGATTTAAATAAGATAAGAAAAAAGTATAATTATTTAAAAGAAAAATATGATTACATAATTGCAGAAGGAAGTGGTGGCATAATCTGTCCACTAATAGATGGTGGAAGAGGAGTATATATTCTTAAAGATCTTATCAATGATTTAGGTATGAGTACTATTATTATAGCAAATGCAGGACTTGGAACAATAAATCATACAGTTTTAACTGTTAAATATCTACAGTCATTAAATATTAAAATTAATGGGATTATAATAAACAATTATGAGAATAATGCGATTTGTAATGACAATATTAAAATGATAAAAAAGCTTACGGGAGTCTCTATTATAGGTAAACTAAGTAAAATAGAAAATTTACAAGTTAATGTTGTTGATAGAATAAGGAATAATGCAGATAAAGACTTGAAACTAGAAAATATAATCAAATGTATGGACTTTTTATAATAGATAAAGCGAGGTGGTATTATGAATGAGTATGTAAAAAAAGATTTAAGATATATATGGCATCCCTGTTCTCAAATGAAAGATTATGAGGAACTTAATCCAATTGTTATTGAAAAAGGTGAGGGAGCTTGGCTTTATGATATTGATGGAAAAAAGTATTTAGATTGTATATCATCTTGGTGGACAAATACTTTAGGACATAGTAATAAAAGAATCAATGAGGCTATAAAAAATCAGATAGATAATATTGAACATGTTATATTTGCTAATTTTTCCAATAAACCAGCTATAGAGTTAGCAGAAAAATTGGTAAATATAACTCCAGACAAGCTTAATAAAGTATTTTTTTCTGATAATGGATCTTCCGCTGTAGAAATAGCTTTAAAAATGAGTTTTCATTATAATATGCAAATTGGAAATATAAAAAAGAAAAAATTTTTAGCTCTAAGTAATGCATATCATGGTGAAACATTAGGAGCGTTATCAGTTTGTGATATAGATGAATTTAATATGGTGTATAAGCCACTTCTTTTAGATACCATAAGAGTAGAGGGGCCAGATTGCTATAGATGTAAGTATGGTTTAAATAGAGAAAGCTGTAATGCAGAATGCTTTGAATTTATTGAACGATGTATAATAAAAAATAATGAAGAACTAAGTGCTTTAATAATTGAACCTATGGTTCAAGGAGCTGCAGGTATGAAAATTTATTCACCAATATATTTAAAGAAACTTAGAGAAGTTTGCTATAAATACAAAATACACTTTATTGCAGATGAAATTGCTATGGGATTTGGTAGAACCGGTGAAATGTTTGCCTGCAATCATGCAAATATAAGTCCAGATTTTATGTGCCTTTCAAAGGGGATTTCTGCTGGATATATGCCTATGTCAGTAATTATAACTACTGATGAAGTATATGATTGTTTTTATGGCAATTATAATGAAAAAAAATCATTTTTACATAGCCATACATATGCAGGTAATGCCATGGCATGTGCAATTGCACTAGAAAATATTAAAATATTTGAAGAGGATGAAATAATAAAACTTAATAAAGAAAAAGGAAAACTTATAAAAGAACTATCATTAAAAAGAGCCCAGTCATCAAAACATATAGGCGAGGTAAGAAGTATAGGAATGATAACAGCTGTCGAGATAGTAAAAGACAAAGATACTAAACAACTTTATCCTTGCAACATGAGGGTAGGCTATGAAATTTACAAAATTGCCCTTAAAAAAGGATTGTTGTTAAGACCTATAGGAAGTGTTTTATATTTTATTCCACCATATATTATTAGTAAAGAAGAAATAGAATTTATGGTAGATACATGTTTTAACAGTATAGATGAGTATTTTAAGAAAAATTTATATTAATATAATGTTTCGAGCCAATAACCATATATATGTAGATATTATCAAAATAAAATAACTATTGCTCAACTAATGTTTAATTTAGTTGAGCAATAGTTATTTTATTTATATATATTTAAACAGTGGGAAACTTGATTTGTTAATCAAGTTTCTTTAAACCACCATCTATAACTTGATAAGTAACAGAAGAACCTTTTTCTAATTCAGCTTGATTTTCTGTATTAATTAGTTGTAATCTATTACTAAATTCTAAATGAGTAATTGTGATTATACTGCCCTCATCAAGAGAAACTGTTTCACTATTTTTGGAGTAGTTATTAGTTCCAATAAAATTCTTAGAATATACAGTTTCGTTCTGAGGATTTTTAATTAAAACTGAAGCATATGTGTTTGAAAAATAACTATGAACAATACCTTGTGATATACTTATTGTTGCTTTCTTTTCATCTAAATTCATGTTCATTTCTGCAAAAATTCTATCACCATATCCTTTAAAAACTGTGTTAAATTCATTTCCATAATAAGTTGGTTTACTTGGAGTAGGAATTTCATTCTCTGAACATTTAGCTAATCCAACATCAGTTATCTTATAAGTTATGGTTTTATCTTTATCTAATTCTAAATTGTTGTTTATATTGGTAATTATTAAACGACTATCTGGTTCTCTATGTTTTATTGTTATATAATAACCAGATTCAATTGAAATATTTTTTAGTAAATCAGTATTTGATTTACTTCCGATAAAATCCTCAGAATAAACATTATTTCCTTCAGTGTCTTTAATTACAACTGAAGCATAACTATCTGTAAAATAAACGTGTGGTTCACCTTTATTTATATCAAGGTTAGCTTGTTTAGATGATAAATCTAAAGTTAGTTCTGCAAAAACCCAGTCACCTAAGCCTTTAAATGTGATATTAAAGTTTTCACCTAAGCAAGGATTTTTATCAGGAGTTGGTATATCGTTTTCATTAATTGGTTTTAGCTGATTTTTACTAATCTTATATGAATTAGTGGCACCTTTATTAAGTGATAAGTTTTTATCATTATTAATTATAAATAACCTATTTGAATACTCTCTATGTTTAACTGTTAAATAATAACCTTCTTTTAAAGGTATTTCTTTTACCATAGCTTCGTTTACTTTATTACCAATAAAGTCTTTATCAAAAATAGTTTGTCCATATTCATTTTGAATTAAAATTGAAGCATAGCTATCATTAAAGTAGTAATGAGTTTTAATATTTTCAATTGTAAGCTTGCTAGTTAAGTTTGTAAGATTAAGATCAAGCTTAGCAAATTGTTTGTCACTATAACCTTTAAAATCAAATGTAAAAGATGAACCTTTATTTTCTTCTCCATTTCCATTAATTAGAGTAGCAGTCTTAGTAACTGCGTTATCGAATAAATCTGTTAATATTACTTTAGCATACAGTCCTTTTGAAATATTTAAATTAGCAACTTCGTTTATTTCATTTTCATAGGATTTTATGTTATTAATAGTTTTAATAGGTGTACCTGTCATGCTAGAGTTATTGTAAATTTCTATTTTACCTTTAAATTGAGGTGTACTTTGTTCTTTTAATTTCCATGATATGTTTAATTTCCCATTTTCGTATTTTTTATTTGTGATATCAAAATCTAAGTTCCCAACATTAGGTGTATTAGGTTGATTTAATTGAAATACTTGGCCACTACTGATAGATGGTTTTGCATTACCACCTGCACTAACCCAAACATATTCTGAATTTCCTCCGCCATTCCAGTTCATATTAGGATATTGACTAGTTATTTTTTGTTTGTTTAAAGAATTCCATAAGCTATCAGAAACATTTCTGCTATAAAAATTTTTTAATCTAGCTTCTCTTTCTTGGTGACCATTTCCTGCCCAGTCTTCTTGGAACATTCCAGTACCCCAATTAAAGTTAACATTTGCTACTGGAAAATCTAGAATAGCTATCTGTTTCCATTGTTTAGTAGATTCATCCCGTATCCATTGACCAAATTTTGTGTGTCCATCTTCTTGCCAATTACGCATGGTCATTTTATACCAATTGTTGGGTTGCCAATTATAATTTGTTTCAACTTTCATTCCTTCACCTTCACCGCCAAAACGGGATGAAGTAGAATTTGGAGAAAGATATTCTGCTTCAATTGGCTGTCTAACCGATACTGGATCCCAAATTGCAAAATGAGCTGTACGCCTGTCAGCACGCTGCTGAAAACCAGCATAGCCACCTGCTTCCCCACCGGCATTCCAATTGTGTACTGCCCAATATGTATATGGCGGGTTTTTGATTGCACTCCAATCATTAGTAATAATATCCGATGGCTTTACATTTGTAGGACTAACATACATTCCTGTTGCATTAGTGTTTGCATGAACTGTTTTAAAATTACCGATGCTTATACCAATTAACAGGGCAATAACACCAATTAATAAAGATTTTTTTTTCATTGATTATCATCTCCTTGCTTTAAAATTATGAATTTTGAAAATTTTTGGTGTATTAATATAAGTTTGTAGCAATAACTTATATTTAATATAATAAGATAATTTTTACATATTGTATATAATTTTGTTAAAAAACCATTTGTTCCTAAAAAAATTCACAATTTGTCAATAAAAGTGAAATTAGTATTTAAATCTACATATTTAGAAAATAAAATGAGAATATCTGAGAATAATATACTAAAGGTAGTTTTCATATTTAGAGTTATAAATACTACAACTTTTATAAGGCTTACTGGATAAAAATGTTTTAATTTTTTATGTGTATTTAGAAAGAAATTATATGTAGATGTCCATAATTATGATTCAAGATTAGCTTGTTTCTCTATAGAAATGTTTATGTGGTAATTGAATTGGAGAAATATAAAGAAGAATATTTTATATAAAATAGATAATAAGGGGCATTGGTTTTATAAAAACATATATTAGTGAAAATACAGGCAATAAAAAATGATTAAGTGCGCAAAACTTAATCATTTTTCAGTATGGATTTAAATTAATGTCACAAACAGTATTTCTACTGCATTCTAAATTAAATTTATCTAATTAAGATACATTTTCAGGTGTATCTTTAGAGTAACTAGCATTTTTAGGTGTCAATTTATCTTTAAAAGCATCAACTAAGATAGCAATTGCATTATCTCCAGATATATTACAAGCAGTACCAAAACTATCTTGTGCTATATATAGAGCAATCATTAAAGAAAGTTGAGCTTCACTAAAACCAAGATTTGTTTGAAGAACTCCTAGTGCGGCCATTACAGCACCACCTGGAACTCCTGGGGCTGCAACCATTGTAACCCCTAGCATAGCTATAAAACCAGCAAATTGACTAAATGATAGTGCCATGCCATTTAATAACATTATAGCTATAGCGCATGATGTTAAAGTAATTGTACTTCCAGATAGGTGTATAGTTGCACAAAGTGGAACTACGAATTCTCTAACCCCTCTAGATACTTTGTTTTTTTCAGCACATTCTAAGTTTACTGGAATAGTAGCTGCTGAGGACTGAGTACCTACTGCAGTTAAGTATCCAGGAATTTGATTTTTTAAGCAAGATATAAGATTTTTTTTACCAACCAAACAAGCCACTGCAAATTGGAATATTATCATTAATATATGCATTGCAAGTACAATCAAGAATACTTTCCAGAATACAGATAATATTCTGCTTACTTCTCCTGCATAAGTCATATTTGCAAAAATACCCATTATGTGAATTGGTAATAATGGAATTATAGCTTTTTCTATTGTTTTCTTAACTATATGTTGAAATTCTATCGATGCATTTAATAAAGTTTTTCCTTTAACTGATGCAATACCTAAACCAAGAAGAAATGCTAATATTAATGCTGTTGTAACAGGCATTAAAGGTGTCATTTCAATTTGAAAAAGTGGTTTAAGTAAATGATCTTCTGGATTAACTGCATTTGATAAAGTTTTTGTAGTAGCTATAAAAAATGGGAATAATTTAGATGCTACAAAGTATGCAAAGAATCCAGCTATAAGTGTAGATACATATGCAAACAGGGTAGTTACTCCAAGCATCTTTCCGGCGCTTGTCCCTAATTCTGCTATTCCAGCAACTATAAATCCAACAATTATAAGAGGTATAACAAAGTTTAAAAAGTTTCCAAATATGGAGTTGAAGGTCGCTAGAATCTCCACTACTCTTCTTGGAAAGAATGCTCCAAAAATAATTCCAAGTGCTATTGCTATTATAAGTTTTGGTATAAGTCCTAATTTTTTCATAAGTCAATTAACCTCCTTTTATAGTGTAATTGTAATAATTTGATAAATTAAGAATGTTTGTGTTAATGTAGTTAGTATTATAGCAAAGTAAAATAAAAAATAAATAGTTTTTTGTTAAATTTTTAGGGATACTTAGTTATAATAAAGATATAAAGAAAACCTTTAGAATTACACCTTTATTTTCGTTAATTTGAAGAATAGGACCAATAATAAGGAATAGAGCTTTAATAGAAATTAGGCTAAAACACAAAAAGAAAAGATTGTATTTATGAAGAGTACAAAGAGCAAGAATTGCAAAATATAATAAGTGAATAGAATTCATAGGTTAATATATTTTTAAAAAGTTCTAAAGTAACTTTATATTAAAAAAACTGGATGTTTTAAAATTTTAGGATTAATAATTAAGGGGGAATAGTATGGAAAATAATTATTTTGTTGTAGATGGTGAGGTATTACCAGAAATATTTAGTAAGGTTGTTGAAGTTAAACAATTGTTATACAAAGGACATGTAAAGGATATAACAGAGGGAGTTAAGGTAGTAGGGATTAGTAGAAGTGCATATTATAAATATAGAGATAAGGTTTTTTTGATGACAGAGGATGTAAAAGGGCAAAAGGCTACAATTTCAATATTAGCAAGTCACGAATATGGAGCTTTATCTGAGATACTTGAGACGATAGTAAAGTTTAAGGGAAATGTAATAACAATAAATCAAGATATTCCTATAAATAAGGCAGCGAACATAACAATAACTTTAGATATATTAAATATTGAAGGGGATATCGAAGAGCTTATAGCTGAAATGCAATTATTAAGTAAAGTTATAAAAATAAATTTAATAGCTATTGAATAATATGATAGTATTAATACAAAATGTTTAATTACTGTCACCATAAATAATAAAAGAATGTATAGAGACAATATTTAAATTAGTTTAAGTTATATAAAAAACAAAAAAATGATTAAGTGCGCAATACTTAATCATTTTTTAATAAGGATTTAAATTAATGTCATAAACAGTATGTCTACTGTCTTCTAAATTAAATTTATCTAATTAAGATACACTTTCGCATGTATCGTGAGAGTAATTAGCATTTTAGTGTTTAATTTATTTTTAAAAGTATCAACTAATATAGAATTACCAGTTTATCTATAAATAAGTTTTAATCTTTTAATAATAAAATTAACATATTTTTCAACTAAATTATAGTAATTTTATCCGTAAAGAAAAGTTATGTTAATTCATTTAGTATTATAGCAAAGAAAAATAAAAAATAAATAGTTTTTTATTAAATTTTTAGAGATACTTAGTTAAAATTAAAATATAAAGAAAAGCTTTAGAATTACAACGTTATTTTTGTTAATTTAAATAATAAGGCCAATAATAAAGAATAAAGCTTTAATAAAAAATAAGCTAAAAAACAAAAAGAGAAAATTGTGTTCATGGAGAATACAAAGTATAGTAATTAAACCAAAATATAAATAAAGAAATTTATAAATTATTATGATTAAATATATATCTTAAAATAGTGGAATATATGAAAAAGTTATATAAAAATACAAATGTAAGGATAAAATATTTATAATTTAAAATTTTATTAATTATAAATATTTTTAAAATTTAGCTATTGACAAAAAATAAACTTGAGTATAACATATAAACAATAAATAACAAAATAAATTCTATGAAGAGAAAAAGTAAGCAATATTTTGTTCTACAGAGAGTTGGCATTTTGCTGTAAGCCAATGTTCAAGGTATAGTGGAAAATCATCTCTGAGAAGTAAAACTGAATTTAGTTTAAGTAAGTTTTGCCGGAGTCTTTCACCGTTAAAAGATAAGCGTATTGATAGATACGTAACTAAGAGCTATAAAGGTCTATTTATTATAGATTATTTTATAGAATTAGGGTGGTAACGCGATTTAACTCGTCCCTTATTTTAGGGGCGAGTTTTTTATTTTATAAAAATTTATAATTTTTATTTATAAGGGGGGATTTCATGGAAATTGAGATTGATATTATAAATTATAGAAAAGAAGTTATGTTTAAACGAGGGGGAAATTGTAAATGAAAAACTTATCAAATGAAAACTTATCAAAAAAAGATTTATTACTTATAGGATTAATGCTCTTCTCATTATTTTTTGGGGCTGGAAATTTAATATTTCCACCATTTTTAGGACAATCAGCTGGCATAAAAACTTGGATATGTATGGGGGCTTTTTTTATAACAGCTGTGGGATTTCCGATTTTAGGAGTAATATCTGTTGCTAAATGTGGTGGATTGACTAATCTTGCTAAAAGAGTTAATCCTATTTTTGCAATAATTTTTACAGTGTTAATATATTTATCTATAGGACCTTGTTTAGGAATTCCAAGAGCAGGGAGTTTACCTTTTGAGATGGTAGTAGCACCATATCTGCCACAGGGTATATCAAAAACGTTAGCATTGTTATTATATACATTTATATTTTTTATTATAGCTTATTGGCTTTCTTTATCACCAGCTAAATTAGTTGATCGTATGGGGAAGGTGTTGACACCTAGTTTGTTAATTTTAATATTAGTTATATTTGTTGGTGCTTTATTTAAACCATTAGGAAGTTTCGGAGAACCTGTAGGAGAGTATATGACTTCTCCTTTTGTTAAAGGATTTTTAGATGGATATTTAACTATGGATACTATAGCAGCCTTGAATTTTGGAATAGTTATTGCTTTAGCAATAAAATCTAGAGGAGTTAAAAGTGAAAAAGTGATAGTTTCAACATCAATAAAAGCTGGAGCAATAGCTGGAACTTTGTTAGTAATCATCTATTCAATGCTTGCATATTTAGGTGCAAGTAGTGGTGAAAGATTTGGAACTACTGAAAATGGAGCCCAGACGTTAACAAATGTGACAATGTATATATTTGGTAAGCCAGGTGCTGTATTACTAGCTGTTGTATTTACTTTAGCTTGTTTAACAACTAGTGTTGGACTTATAACATCTTGTAGCCAATATTTTCAATCACTAAATAATAAAATATCATATAAAACTTGGGTTAGAGTGTTATGTGTTTCTAGTATGACACTTGCAAATATGGGATTAACAAAAATTTTATCAATATCTGTACCAATACTAAATGCAATTTATCCAATAGCATTAATGCTTATACTATTATCAATGTTAGATACTTTATTTAATAAGAGTTCTATAGTTTATAGTTTAACTATATTGTTTACTGGAATTGTAAGTTTAGTTGATTCACTAGGACAAGTAGGTGTAAAGTTAGGATTTGTTACAAATTTATGTAGTAGCTTACCTCTTTATTCAAAGGGGTTAGGATGGGTAGTACCAGCAGTAGTTGGAATGCTTTTAGGAATAGCACTTTCTGTTGTTAAAGAAAAGTCGGTGGTAGAGGTTGGATAGAATATAAATATGACTAATAAAAGAAGATATTTTAAATAGAAATATTATGATGAGTTGCATTGTTATATGATTTTAAATAGTTAATGACTGTCACCATACATAAAAGTGTATATGTAATGTTTTAAAATATAGTATATCAATATATGATATTTAGAAGAATAGATAAATTAGTCTTGTTTCATTAGAATAATAAAATTATGTTATATTAAAATAGATATAAAAGGAACATATGAATAGGTGATTTATTGATAGGAATAATATTAATATGTATTGCGGTTATTATTTTTATAGCTAAAATTTTAAATTGTGGTATGGATATACATAAATTAATGTTTTTATCTATATTTGTGTTGTTAATCAGTATTGCATTAATATTGCTTGTTATTAATGAGGACGGTAACTTAGGGTGTTAGTATAAGATTAATTTCAGTAATTTTTATTATATATGGAATTTTTACAGGTATTCAAGTTCTAAGATTTAAAAAATAAATATAATTTAAAATAGTTAATGACTGTAATTATAAATGTAAAAGCTATGAGTTAATAAAATAATTCATAGCTTTAAGTTTTTCGTATAAAAATAAGCATGCGTATATCTTTACATATAACATATTGAAGTATAAGATTTTGTATAAAAGAAGAGGAAGTAAAAATTTTAAATTAAATATGGAGGAGCATATGTTTTTTATAGGCGTATTTGGAATAGAAAGAAAAGAAGAAGAGATAGGTAATTTAAATGATATATCTTGCAGAAATTGTGATACTGGTTTAGGGGGAAGAATTATAAAGACATTCAGTTTTTTCCATTTCTTCTTTATACCGATTTTTAAGTGGAATGAGAAGTATTATGTGGTATGCAATGGATGTAAGTTTATTTATGAAATTTCAATTGAAAAAGGAAAAAGCTTTGAAAAAGACAAAGATGTTAAGTTTAATTATTGGGATTTAAAACCTGTAGAAGAAAGAAATGAAATTTGTTCAGATGGTAATAGTTGCTTAAATTGTGGTAAAGTTGTGGAAAACAATTTTAAATATTGTCCTTACTGTGGAGAGAAGATAAAGTAAATTATAATTTATAAAATAAAGCCATTTGGGAAGAATATAAATAATACAAATTGTTTATTAAAAAATTAAAAGTGAGGGTTTAAATGGCTTATATAAATTTTAAAGAGGAAAGGGTAGCATTAAAAAATCAGTTAAGTAACAGAAATAATAATAATGAGAAGTTGTTTAATGAAATAAGAAATACAAAAAACATGTCTGTAAATTATAATCCGGATAAAAAATATAGTTTTAAGGATTTTAAGGAAACTACTTTTGGAAAAGGTAGAGTAAAAAATGAAGAAGAATTTGCGAAAATTAATGGTATAGATATTATATGTGCTACGTTTGATAAATGTAAATTTCATAATATAAAGTTTCAAGACTGTAAGTTTATAGGTTGTTATTTTAATGAATGTAGTTTAAATGGTGGAGGAGTAATTTTCGAAAACTGTATATTCATAAAGGAAGAAACTGATAAGTTACCATCATTGAATAAAAATGATAATTTTTCTTGTGCTTTTAATGGATGTGATATTTATGCAAGGTTTTATAATTGTTTGTTAAACTATGCTATATTTGACAATTGTAACGTAAAAGATACAAACTTTGAACTTAGTGATATGAGTTCTGTAATCATAATTAATTCATACCTAAGTAAGATAACATTTAAAGATGTAGATTTATCTTGTTTTAAACTTACAAAAACCTATATAGAAGATTTAGATTTTAAAGATAAATTTAAGAGTAAAATAGATGAAAAAACTTTTTTTGATAAAATTGAATTGAAAAAAGGTACAAGAAATGAATATGAAGGCATTTACATGGTTTATGAAACTGTAGCAGATAAATTTAAGGAAAATGAAATAAAAAATAATTTTGGTGAGTATTATTTTTTAGCAAAAAAAACTCAATCAAAGACTTTAAGACCATTACCACGAATTGGAGCTTTAATAAATTGGATAAGTTGTGGTTTTGGTGAAAGACCATTATATGCTATATATACATCTATTGGTATAATGTTGATTTTTGCAATAGCTTATTTAATAGTAGGTATTGAGGTTGATAGTGAGATTATAAAATATACATTTTTAAATAACGGATTTAAACTATCAACATTTATTTTTGATTTTAATGAAGCATTAAACTTAAGTGTTGGAATGTTTGCTGGGCTTGGAGTAAATAATGCACAGCCAATCCCAGATGCATACTTTTTAGCAAATATTGAAACTTGTATAGGTGTAATAATGATGGGCGTTGGAATAGGTACATTAACTAAAAAATTAGTTAGATAAAATAAATTTTAATATATAATAAAAAATTAAGCAAAAGTACACTGCATAAGTTTTATGTAGTGTATTTTTATGTAGAAAAAGAAGTGATAAATGTTATCAATAATTTAACGAAAATAGATGTAATAAGAAAAGTTTATTGTATGTAATTAAAACAAAGGTTATTTTAAAAATTAATAAATATTTAGGAGGTATTTTATATGGAAGTAATTTTTAAATATGAAGAAAATGAATATTTATCTATTAGTACAATATCAGTGATAGGTGAATTTAATAATTTTAATCCAAATGATGGAATAATGGTAAAAGAAAATGATATATGGGTTTTAAAATGTGTATTACAACCAGGGGAGTATAAATACAAATTCCTTATTAATAAAGAATTAAAACTTAATGATCCAATAGCTAATATTTATTTGCCAGATGAAAATGAATCACTTTGGTCAACTATCATTATTAATGATAAGAATGAAAGAATGTACAATAATACTCAGTATACTACACATATAGAGAAATACGATATAAGTTCAACAGTAAGTGAAGATGAGGTATTAGTAAATAAAAAGACTTTTAATACTATTTTGGATGAAAAGGTTGTAACAAGATTTCAATTTACAAATGTTACAGGATTACATACTGTAACTACAGCATGGTATAACCCTATTGGGGAACTTTTTCAAATAACAGAAAATAATTTATTTAATCCTCCAGAAAATAAGAAAGCTATAACATTGTGGTTTTGGATGGATTTAGATAATAAAAGTAGAAAGTATCAATTAGGAACCTGGAAAATGAAGCTTTTTATAGATGGTGAGTTTATTTTAGAAGATGAATTTACTTTATTAGAAACTGGAGCTTATTCTGCAAATGGGCAAATGATATATTAAAAACTGCTAATATATTCTTTATTTATATAGAGTTTATATAGAAAAAAATAAAATAAGGAAGTGAAAATGTTATGAAAATAACTAGTAATGTTAATTTAAATGCAAATATTATGAACAAAACAACTGATTGCAAAACAAATAGTAAAGATGTGGAGATGAGTAAATGCAGTTCAAATGTACAAGCTACTAGTGTAAAAAAATTAGAGAAAAACTACAAAGAGTCAATTGTAAATTTAAGTAGTAACTCATCCACGGTAAATAAAGAACAAAATGCAACCAAAAGTTCAATATCTAGATTTTTTAAATCAGTATCTGATGGATTATCAGTTGTTACTAGTAATGTGAAAACTTTTGTTAAAACGGCAGTGTCAGTAAGTGAAAGTGTTGTAAAAACTGTAAGTGCTGTTTCAAAAACTATTGGGGACACTGCTAAAGTGGTAGCAAAGACTTTAAAAGATGTTTCAGAATCTGTTTCTCATAAGATAACAGACACAGCTTCAAGAGTAGCTAGCACCGTTAAACAAGTAACAACTACAGCCGCCGATTTAAAAAAAGCAGCAGAAGAGATTAAAAATTCTGCTACATCTTTAATTAATACAACAATAAAAACCTCAGTTTCTGTAGGGGCAGATGTTATGGAAATAGCAGCAAAAGTAGGAGTTACAGTTGCTAGTGTTAAAGGGATAATTGATAATCCAAGTATTGGTATCATAAGTAAAGTATTTGAAAGTGGTGCATCTATAAAAGGTGGAATAGACTCAATAAAAGAGCCTATAAAAAGAATTCCTAATACAATTTCGAAGGGATATGAAGTTGTACAAAAAGATTATAATAATATAAAAAATACTATAGAAAACTCTATGTCTGATGTTGAAAAAGTAACTAAGTCTGTTATATCAATTAGTAAGGAGGTAGTTAATACAGCAAAAACAGTATCAAAAGAAGTAAAAGATGCAAGTAAAATAATATACAATAGTATAGATAATGCTAAAAATAATATAAAAGATGCAGTAATTAAAGGATATAATGAATTAAATGAAGAAATAAAAAAAGGATATGATGATAATACTGATAGTATAGGAATGACTCCTATTCTAGCATAAAAAATAAAGTCTGTAGTGTAAATCTACAGACTTTACTTTAAAAATTTAATTGATAAACTCATATGTACATCAATGGAAAATAATAAAATACTTATTATCATCAGTTTGATTTTCTTGAAATCTTGTGAATGATTTTTAAAAGTATTCCAGACAAACTGGTTATACATAATATAATAACTGAACAGTGATAAAAAAACTTTTCTGGTAACAATAAAATTATGGGGTCTAAAGACGAGTTGAAAATCCAATAATCATTATTAAAAAATAGTTTATGGAACAATGTAAAAATATAATTAAAGTTAAACAAGGATGCTAGTACTATTAATGCTGAGAATGTAATTAGTATATTTCCACTATATTTAAAAAATAAGTAATCTTTATTTATAATTTTAAATAGTCCATATAAAATACTAATTCCAAAAGTAATAATCCATAAACTTCTTAATGATTTAAATATCATCCTAACTTCATAAAAATGAGTTTTACCATTTTCAGAAGATGGTAGAGATGGTAAAGAAAAATTATCATCTGTCTTTTCTAGTATATAATCTACTGCATAGTTATAGTTTTTTTTAATTTCATATACAGATATAGGCATTCTAGATTGTAAATTCAATGTATTTATATCAAGATAGTACAAGGGTTTAAACATACATACTGAGAATACTGCTGATATTATTATGAATGTGCTTATACAAAATGCTAGAAAATAATTTGAAAATATATATTTAAAATTCACATAAATTCCTCCCAAAATAAAAAACATATATGAATAGTTTTCCATTTTAAAAAGACAAATATTCAATTAAAAACAATAAAGTATAAATTAAAATGTTAAAGTTTTATTAAGTTTTATAATAATGGATATTTATATATGGATTACTTAAAAATAGCATAAAAATATGCACTTAAGAGCAAGAAAAGTTGCTATTTTATTATATTCAAATGATATATAAACAAACATGCAATGAAATAAGTATATTTAAGCAAAATAAGTTGCACATTAAAAAAGTAAATTTAAGAAATGGTGGTATAAATCATTAATTATTATAATAATTATTATAATATAGCAGGTTATTTCAATATAATCTTGGCATGAATTTTGCATAATAATTATGGTATACGTTGTTTAGATTAATATGAATTTTAAAGTTTATATTTTAATTTATGTATCTGATTAAAATAGGACATGCTTGAGAATTTAGGTTGATTGAAATTCAAAAAAGGCTTATAAGTAATTTTAAGTGAAGATTTCTTCACAATATAAAAATAAAATGGGGGTAAATTATATGGAAAATGTAAAAGTAGCACTTTGGGGATTTGGGGCTATGGGAAGTGGTATGGCTAAAGTTTTATTAGGGAGAAAAGGTGTAGAAATAATAGGAGTTTGTGATATGCATCCAGAAAGAGCAGGCAGAAGTATATTTGATATATTAAATGTTGAAAAAGGCAATCGAATGGATGTAATAGTGCAATCGAATATTGAGGATGTTTTGACTGAAAAAGGTTGTGATATTTGTATATGTGCCACAGATTCTTTTACTAAAAATGCTTTTCCAAAATTAAAGTTTGCTTTAGAAAAAAAAGTGAATGTAATATCTACAGCAGAAGAAATGTCTTATCCACAAGCTCAGAATACAGAACTTTCAAAAGAATTAGATAGAATAGCTAAGGAGAATGGTGTATCAATTTTAGGAACAGGTATTAATCCAGGATTGATAATGGATTTATTAGTTGTATGCTTAACAGGGTGTATGACAGATGTAAAACATATAGAAGCTAAGAGAGTAAATAGCTTATCTCCATTTGGACCAGCGGTTATGGAAGAGCAAGGAGTCGGTTTAACGGTTGAAGATTTTAATAAAGGTGTGGAAAGTGGCAAACTAGCAGGTCACGTTGGATTTGCAGAATCAGTAAGAATGATTGGGGATGCCATTGGCTTTAATGTTGACAAATTTGAGCAACAAATGAGTCCTATTGTAACTAAAGTAGATAGAAAAGCACCATATGGATTTGCAGCAGCTGGTGATGTTGCAGGTGTAAATATGATAGGACAAGGTTATGTTGATGGAGAAGTGAAAATAGATATGATACATCCTCAACAAATTGAACCTGAAATGGAAGGAACATATACAGGAGATTATATAACAATAAAAGGAACTCCAGAGGTTAGTATGTCAATTAAGCCAGAAGTTGATGGTGGTCTTGGAACTATAGCTATGTGTGTAAATATGATACCACATGTTATAAATGCCGACCCAGGATTAAAAACAATGATAGATTTACCAGTACCAAGAGCTATAATGGGAGATTATAGAGATTTTATTAAAAGATAAATAAATTTTAGATAAATACAAAAGTGAGTGTATTTTCTTGTGAAAAAGCAGTTTAAAATAAAATTTTAAACTGCTTTTTTAAATAGAAATAACTTTATTTTAAAATATATGAAATTAAGTGTATTAAAAAAATAAATTAGAACCAAAGAAAAAATTACAATATTTAAGTTAAGTTATAAATTTACTTAAATATTTACATTGAGCAATAAATGGATATGTAAATAATTTATAATTTATGTTATATTAAAATAAAGTATTAATTAACTTATATATAATATTATTAATAAATAAATATAAGGCAGTGGTTAAAAATGTTAATACTATATATAATACTTTTGTCTACGATTATTTATAGAAGTTTTATAAATATATCAAATATAAAATTCAATATAGAACAGGCTATTTTAATATTAGCATTAATAGATATAATAACAATATCAGTTACTTTCTTCGAAGAATATTTACCTACATATGTAAGCGATTGCTTGCCAATAATTATTATTAATATAAGTTTGATAATAGTGTACTATATAAAAAATAAAAAACTTTTATTAGGTACTATGACTGTAATTTTTTCAACAATAACCTTTGTTATAGGAGATTATGTTGTTGATTGGATAAAGATAGGTTTTTTTAATGTTGATTTAGCTTTGAATATTGAAATTACATATACTAAGCTTTTAGTGGATTGGATTATGGTCTATGTAGCTGTTTACTTTATAAGTTATTTTGTTGGAAAATTATTTAGAAAAAACTTGTCTATGATAGATTTTTACTTTAAATTTAAAACTTCCGTTTTAGTATTAATAATATTATCATTAACATTATTAATATATTATGTAAACATAATATTAAACGAAAGTTGTGCTATATCAAATAAATTAGTTAAGTTTAATGGAGCGTTATTCTTAATATATTTTATAACATTAATACTTATTATTTATTCAGTTCTTATTACTGTAAGAAAAGAACTTCAATTTGAAAATGACAAAATACATTTAAAAAATTTAAGAGAATACACATCTAATTTAGAATCAGTATATGCAGGGGTAAGAAAATTCAGACACGATTATATAAATATTATTTCATCTATGGCCGGATATATAGATGAAGGGGATATGGTAGGACTAAAAAAATTTTTTAATGAAAATATTGCACCTTTGAGTGAAGAAATGAACTCCAATAATTTTAAATTATGCGTTTTAAAAAATATTGAAATTTTAGAATTAAAAGGTATAGTATCATCTAAAATGATAGTTGCAAAGGAAAAAGGAATAAATTTAAGTATAGATGTATTTGATCCTATAAAAGAGGTGAAAATGAATATTTTAGATTTATGTAGGGTAGTAGGAATTATACTAGATAATGCTATAGAAGCTTCTTTGCAATGTGAAAAACCATTTTTGAAATTAGGTATTATAAAAAAGAAAAGGTCTATTTTAATAATAGTAATAAATAATTATAAAGATGTTTTACCACCTATAAGTAAATTGTTTTTAAGAGGTTTCTCAACAAAAGGTGCCAATAGAGGGCTAGGTCTTAGTAATTTAAGAGAAGTGTTAGATAAATATGAAAACGTAATATTTGATATTGAATTAAATAATGGAGAATTTATGCAGACATTAGAAATATATTCAATGGGGGGATAGTTATAAATATTTTTCTTTGTGAAGATGACAAAAACCAAAGACAAAAATTTAATAGGATAATTAAAAAAATAGCAAAAGAAAAAAATATAATTTTGGATGTTAAAATTTCTACAGATAATCCAAACGATATAATCAAACATTTACAAGATAATGAAACTGTAGGCGTTTATTTCTTAGATGTTGATTTAAACAAAGATATTAATGGAATCGAACTTGCTTCTAAAATAAGAGAATACGATTCCATAGGGGTAGTAATATTTATAACAGCTCATTTAGAGATGAGTTATCTTACTTTTTTATACAAAGTAGAGGCTATGGACTATATATATAAAGGGGATATAAATACATTAGAAAAAAGAATGGAAGAATGTATTTTAAAAGCTAAGAAAAAGTTCGATAAAGAAAAAAACAAAGAAAGTATAAGCATAAAAGTTTATGACAAAATTATAAACATAGATTATGATGAAATATTATTTTTTGAAACATCCCATAATATGCATAAAATAATTTTACACGGGGCAAAAAGACAAATAGAGTTTTATGGTAAATTGAAAGATATGGAAAAAGAGTTGAGTGAAGATTTTTATAGATGTCATAAATCTTTCATAGTGAATAAAAATTATATAAAAGAAATTGATACTAAAGAAAAATTAATACATTTAAAAAATGGAGAAAGATGTTTAATAGCATCAAAACTTGTGAGTAAATTAATAAAAGAAATAATTTAATATATAACAAAAGGCGAGATTAAATTTTTAACTCGCCTTTTGTTGTGAATATATATATGATTTTAAAGCCTTACGTTGATGACTTTAAATTTTTGGTATGTATCATAATGAAACAAGCTGAACATTTATCTTATAGAATAGTTTTAAATATTTATAAGCTTGTTATCATTTTTTAGGAACTAAAATCTTTCATTTAAAAGTAAAAAATAGTTTTAAATTCCTATATATAATTAAGCATTATGAAATAAATTTAATGATATTATTTGCTAATTATTTAAAATTAATTTTAAAAATACAATTATAAAATTTTTGACAAACAAAAGAATATAAAAAACAAGAACTGTATTTATTAGTATGTAAATTTTTTGAATTTTAATATTATTTTTTACATCATTAAAAAATTTTAAGCATATTGCAATAATAAAACATATTATAAAAATTATATGATATATCATAAGTTTCTCCTTATGAGGTATTAATTCTTAAACCATAAACAATATATATCATTTTATAAAAATTTTAAATCTATTTTACTTGAAATACATTTTTTTATACCTAAACAACAGAAAATATAAATTTAAAATTATATTAAAGCATAAAATGTTAAAAAATTATATTATAAAACCTAAATAAAATAGATTGTTGTCCATACAGTGAGTGTCGCAATTAAAGTATAGTAATGAAAAATAATATATACTTTACACTGAATTTCAATTATACAACAACCTATTTTACATATGTATATAGAATTTAATATACATATAAATGATAGTAGTATGTAATAATTTGTGTTTAAATAATATAATTAATATTATTTTATTTTATTTTATAATATAAAAAATAAAGTTATTTTTAAAGCTATATTACTTAAAATATATTAATTTATACTTAAAAGATTAAAAAAATAAAAAAATTTAAAAGTCCTAATAAACATAAAAATGTACATATAAGAATTTTAAATACATTTAATTTGTTATGTAAAAATATAATTATTAATATAATAAAAAGGTAAATAATAATCTGTAATATAGAAAAAAATTTAATAAAACAAATTTGGTTAGTTATATCTGAATAAGCTAAAGATATAAGTATTAATGCTAAAAAAATACTAGAAAAATTTAAAATTTTATTTACCAATGTATTCACCTCGATGAAATGCAGATAATATGTAAAGTAATGAAAATATAATACAAAATATTTATAACAAATAGAATGGATAATACTTGAAAAGTTAAAATTTATACTTGAAAAAGTGAATTTAATATATTTGAAAAAAATAATAAATTATAGTATATTAATATAAACTAATAAAAAATTAATTTAATTTAAATTATTATGAAAACTTAGTTCAAATTAAATTTTTATAACATAAAATTTGAAATTAAAGTTATTAAGGTAAGATGTCATATAGAAGTTAAGTACATAATAATTTGGTTTTTATAAGTTACTTTAAAAGATTATGTACCATTTAAATGTTTATATATTTTGAAATAGAGGTGATATATATGTTTTTAATGGAATTGCAATTAAAAGAAAGAAAAAGTTTTTTAGATTTGGCCCAATATACAATGAAAGTTGATAGATATGTTACAGCTAGCGAAAGCTGGATGCTTAAAAAATTTTCTGAAGAATGTGGCTTTTTTGACAATGCATATATCCCTAGAAAAAGGCAACTTGATGATATAATCAAAGATTTTGAGAATTCAAGAAAGAAAATTAAAAATATAGTTATTTTTGAATTATATAGAATGATATTAGCAGATGGAGTTTTTCATGAAAAGCAAAGAGAATTAGTTGATCATCTTGCTAAACAATGGGATTTCACTGAAGATGAGATTTCGGAAATAATAAATTTATCACAAGAATTGATAGAAATGGCATTAAAATCTTATAAAAGATTAAGTATGAATTAAAAATGAAAAGGAAGTATATGGGGTATTCATATGCTTCTTTTTATTTTAAAATGATATATAGGGAAACAAGCTCGAATTTAAATTTATTCAATAACTTTAAAATGTTTTTATACAATATGTAGTGTTATTCTAAGTGATTCGGATTATATCTCACTATTTTAAGTATACAAGTTTTGAAATGAATAATTTAAAAAGTCAACTTAAAACTCTATATATTTACTTAATTTCATAAAAAACTAAATTTAAAAGGTGGTACTAGATGAATATACAGATTTTTGGAATAAAAAAATGTTTTGATACAAAAAAAGCAGAACGATTTTTTAAAGAAAGAAAAATTAACTTTCAGTTTATAGATTTAAAAATGAAAGCTCCCAGTAAAGGGGAACTTCAAAATATAAAAAATGCAGTAGGATTAAACAATTTAATTAATTCTACTTCGAAGGATTATAAAAAATTGAATCTAGATAAAATAAGAGGAGAAGAGACTAGAATGGAAGTTTTATTAAATAATCCGCAACTTTATAAAACTCCAATAGTTAGAAATGGTAAGAAAGCTACAATCGGATATTCTCCTGATACCTGGAATGAATGGATAAAAGAACAATAGTATAAATCAAACATGGAAATGTAAGATTATATGTTTTAAATGATGAAAATGAAGTTGTAAAGATAAAGTATAATGATGGGAAATATGTATTTATAAATTTTGAAAATAAAAATAAAACAGAAGAGTTTTATAAGAAATTAAAAAAGTAAATATAAAATGCTATAAAAAGTTTCTATGAATACTATAAAACATAGAAACTTTTCTATTATATTCAATTAAAGGGATTAATCATGTAATTTTCAACATTTTCTAGAACCTCATCATTACCTACATAAATTAAAATATCTTTAGCTAATAATGTAAAGTAAGGTCCAGGAGATAAAAAAGTTTCATTATCACGCTTCACACCAATTATTGTAGCTTTTGTATGATGCCAAAAATTAAGATCACCGATACTTTTGCCAATTATAGAACTGTCAACAGGTACAGTACTTTCAAAGGGAATTATTGTACCTACATTGCGAAGTTGAGTGGCAAATTTTATTATAGAATTTAATTTTTGTTCAATTTCATTATCAATTTTTTTCTTTTCGTTTAATAGTTCAAAAGTTTCTGATTTTAAGTTATTGAAATCAGATTGCGTTTTAAACTTATTTAAAAATTCAACAGCCTTTTTTCTACTGTTTATTATTATTCCACTTTTCTCATTTACTGTAACAACATCCATGTCTTTAAGCAATGCAATAGATCTTCTAATAGTTTCAGGTGAAACTTGATAAATACTTACAAGTGTTGTTCTACCTGTTATTTTGCTACCTTCAGCAAATTCATTTTTAACTATTCTATGAGCTATATCAATAGCAATTCTTATGTAGTTTGGAATTTTCACTTTCTTTGTCATTATACATATGCACTCCCCTAAATATATACTATAAAAATTAAATGTTATAAATTTATTAAAAAGCTAATTTAAAAGTGAAATTAGAATAATTATATAGTTAAATAAGCTAGAATTTTAATTTATTCATGAATTATAGAAAATTTTTATTCTAATTATATTATTCAATTTAAGCTATTTTCAATTATGTGGTTACTATTTAGGCATCGAAAATTTCTAATGTATAAGTTGAAAGGAAATTTTAGAGCCATATATATTCACACAAATTTAAATTTTATCATAAAAAATATAAGATGTAAAATCAATATAAAGATATAATTATAACAATTTGCAATATGACAACTTATGTGTTAGTATAAATGTGTCAGAATAAAAAAAGTAAGTAACTTAATATATTAAAATTAAGTTATTTTTTTATTCTCAAAACTGACAACTTTATAAAAAGGATAAGATTTCACTTAGGGGGTAGATAAATTTTATGATTTATAAAAAAGAGAAGAATATTAATAAAAAATTTTTGAAAGATAATATAGTCTATATTAGTTCTATAGTATTTGCTATATTGGTAGTAATTTGTGGAGTGTTTTTTAGAACTAGTTTAGAAAATGGAGTAAATTTAGTATATTCAATAATAATAGATAAATTTTCATGGGTCTATTGTGGTCTTATGCTTATATTCTTTTTATTTTGTATATGGATAGCATTTAGCAAATTTAAGAATGTAAAGCTTGGGGACGATGATTCAAAACCAGAATTTTCAAATTTAACTTGGTTTTGTATGCTTTTTAGTGCAGGAATTGGAATAGGACTAGTTTTTTGGGGCGTAGCAGAACCATTAACACATTATATTAAACCGTTAAACCTTCAAGGGGCAACACCAGAGGCAAAGGAATTTGCTTTTACCAAATCATTTCTTCATATGGGAATATCCGCATGGGCATGTTATTCAGTTTTAGCATTAGCACTAGCATATATGCATTTTAGAAGAAAAAAACCCATACTTATTAGTAGTTTATTAATACCTTTAATAGGTGAGGAAAGAGCTAATGGAATGTTAGGAAAAATTGTTGATATATTTACTGTATTAGCAACGATGGCAGGAATAGTTACATCTCTTGGAATGGGGACTCTTCAAGTAAACAGTGGGCTAAATTATTTATTTGGAGTACCAGATAACAATGTTGTAAAGATAATAATAATATCAATAATAACAGTGTTATTTTTAATATCTGCTTGTACAGGTGTAAACAAAGGGATAAAAATATTATCTAATACCAATATGATTTTGGCAGGGATATTTTTAGTTATGGCAATTATTATAGGACCATTTAGTGATATGTTCAATAATTTAATCTTAGGATTAAAAGGGTATGCGGTAGAACTTGTTACTACTAACAATAATATCTTTGTAAAAGGTGAATGGTATGGGAAATGGACTATATTTTATTGGGGATGGTGGATTGCATGGGCTCCATCAGTAGCAATATTTATAGCCAGAGTATCTAAAGGTAGAACTATAAAAGAATTTATAAGAGGGGTATTGTTTGTTCCAGCTGGTTTTTGCATTATTTGGATGAATGTATTTGGAACTTTAGGTATTAATGCACCGTTAGATGTTGGAATGGTTGCTATAGAAAAAGTTGAAACTGCATTATTCATGGTTTTTGAAACATATCAATTAGGATGGATAATGTCAATAATAGCTGTAATTTTACTTTTTACATTTTTTATAACCAGTGCAGATTCTGCAACTTACGTTTTAGGAATGATAACATCAAATGGAAATACAGAAGTTAAAAATTCTAAAAAAATAGTATTAGGGATGATGCAAGCTGGAATAACTATAGTACTACTTTTTGCTGGAGGGCTTGCTATGGTGCAAAGTGCATCAATAGTTATGGCATTGCCTTTTGGTATTATAATGCTGATTGTAATTGTAGCCTTTACAAAGGAGTTATATGCAGTTGAAGGAGAAAGTGAAAGTTTGAAAAGTAAAAAAATAAGTGTGAAAAAGGTAGAATCACAGAGTTGAACAATTAATATTTATAAGCATTAAAAATATGTTTTAAAATAGAAAATAATAAAAGTAGGCAGTAATTTTTTAAATTACTGCCTATTTTTATCCAATTATTTTATTGAGTAGCCTGTATTTTCAATACAAGTTTTTATTTCATTTTCAGTAGCAGGTGAATTATATTCAATTTCCACAGATCCTCTTGCAAGATCAACTGCTATTTGTTGAATCCCCTCTATTTTAGTTAATGAATTTTTAATTTTAGTTTTACTCTCTGAATTTGCCATGCCGGAAATATTGAGATGTATTTTATTCATTATAACTCTCCTTTCATAAAATGATTTTAATAATGATTTTAGAATAGCTTTTAAGTATAGTATTAAGTAAATAATTAAAATTTATCCTTATTTAATATTAAAGAATTCATAAAATTATTAAGCTTGAAATAGTATATTAATAAGAAATAAAATAAAAAATAACACAAAAGGAATTTAAAATGGGAACAGGCAGAATAAGAAATATTCCAAGTAGACAATTGCAAAATGCTTTAGGTAGTGAGGAAGAACAATTATTATCATCTATACAAGCTATTTTCGTTGCGCCTATAAGAAATGTAGCTATTGATATTCAGTTTGGTATAACTATAGAATATTTTTTTATAATACTTTTATATTGGGTTAATAAATATAAAAATGGAAATTTTGAAGGGTTAGAGGATTTAGGAGAATTAGAGGTAGATGCTGAAACAATTGAACAAGAAGATGATATTTATTTTAAAAGTATAAAGTTTTTTGTTAATATTGCATATGTAAAAAATAAAAATGATATATATCCAGTAGCGTATGCAATAATATTACCTATAACATGGAAAGAATTTATTACTTTTTTTACTATAGGTAAGATGACTAATCAATTGAGAGAAGAAGAAGTTATAGAAGAAGAGACAGAGACAGGATTATAATTAAATTGGTTTATATATTAAAGTAATTTATTTATAAGTATAGGTAAACAAGCTCCAATTTAAATTTATTCAATGATTTAAAAATGCTTCATATGAAATATAGCATTGAATTCTAAGTGATTCGGAACATGCCTCACTATTTTAGGTATCCAAGTTTAAAAATGGATAACTTTAAGAGTCAACTTGGAACCCTATATAGGGAAACAAGCTCCAATTTAAATTTATTCAATAACTTTAAAATATTTTCATACAAGCTTCAGCATTGAATTCTAAATGATTCGGAGCATGTCTCACTATTTTAGGTATCCAGGTTTTGGAATGGATAATTTTAAGAGTCAACTTGGAACCCTATAGAGGGATACAATCTTGAAATTAAATTTACACATGAAATTTTTGTTATCAGTTGAGAAAAATAACTACAACTGTTCACTAGTCACTCTTAACTTTTAACTAAAACAATCTGTTAGTTATTGGGAAAATATTAATTAAAACTTTCTCATTTGATAAATGAATAACTTTAAAGCCTAGTTCAAACAAATGGAGGTGAATTTTGTGTTGGTAGCAAAACGGATATTTTTATTAATTCCAATATTGCAGTTTATAATTATAATTTTAGATAGTGTTTATGTAACGATTAGATGCAAAAAAGAAGGAAAAACCAATGGTGAACTTCATACTTTCATAAAAATGTTATTTAGTTTTTCAATGATAATAGTGGCTTTCATTTTTTGGGAAACAAATAACAATGAAAATTTAAAAACATATTTAATGTTCATATTTTTAGGAATGACTTTTTCAGCAATTGGGGATATGGCAATGGCAAAGCTTATAAAATCAAAAGATAGGTTAATGTTAGGTATGACGTTTTTTTCACTAGCACATATACTTTATATATTAAGTTATATAGAAATTACTAAGATTTTTCAATATGAATTTGGTGGACTGATTTTAATTTTCATTATAGGTTATATAGTAATTTTAGGTGTATGGAAAAAGTTTGTTTATAACAATACAAGAACTAAAAAATTTAATTTTATTAGCTTAATTTACTCAATTCTTATATCAACTATGATGTTTTTATCATTAAATTTAGCAATAGAATCTAAAGGGGAATTTATTATTTTAACTATAGGGGCAACTATATTTATGATTT
Organism: Clostridium sp. CTA-19; assembly: GCF_054767855.1. Lineage (NCBI taxonomy): Bacteria > Bacillati > Bacillota > Clostridia > Eubacteriales > Clostridiaceae > Clostridium > Clostridium sp. CTA-19. The sequence goes on from NZ_BAAABH010000007.1 coordinate 145,554, forward strand.
CGGATTTTATAATATCTTTATCAGAAATAAAGGAGATAGGTCTTAAAAATCAATCCATTTGGGTTTGGATAACTTATGTTATTGCTCAAATTTGTATAGTTTATAATTATCTACTAGTTTTATAAAATTTAAATAAATATAGTGATTAGTGGATTTAGAAACATTTAAATATATAGTGGAAATAGACGGGGTTGTATCAAAATGAAGTTTTTTAAACTTGATTTTGATACAACCCCTCTTTTGTGTAAATTAAAATTTGAGTTTATTTCCATATAGTATAGTAGAAGAAAAGTTTGTCTATAGTGTATAATATTATGGAAGTGATAAGAAAAGCATTTGGAGGAAATTATGAAGAAAAGATTAGCAAAAGCTGCTACGGTCATTATGATTATGACACTTATAAATAAAGCTATAGGATTCTTAAGAGATGCATTAGTGGGGAGTGCTTTTGGAACTACCTATCAGACAGATGCTTATAATATAGCTATGAATGTATCGGACTTTTTATTTATTATGATTGCATTAGCTATTACAACAACATTTATTCCAATACTGAGTGATACCTTAAATAAAAAAGGTAAAGAAGAAATGTTTGATTTTGCAAATAATATTATGAATATAACAACGTTATTAGGAATAATACTAATTATTTTAGGCGTTATATTTTCTCCGGCGATTGTAAAAATTATGGCGTTAAATGCAGATAGTAAAACTTTTAACTTAGCGGTAAATCTTACTAGAATTAGTGTTGTAACTTTAGTGTTTTTGATTATGCATTCAGGGTATACTGCTATACTTCAAACTATGGATGATTTTTTAGGACCAACAGTTGTTGGACTTATATTCAATATTCCGGTTATAGTTTACATATTATTTGGTGCAAGTGGTGGTGTATATGGGTTAACAATTGCAACAGTTATTGGAGCTGCACTTAGGGCGTTAGCTCAAATTCCATTTTTATATAAACATGGATTTAGGTTTAAACCTATATTAAATTTAAGAGATAAACGAATAAAAAAAATGCTAATGTTGATTTTGCCAGTAATAATTGGAGCATCTGCGAATCAAATAAATAAACTAGTGGATCAAACATTAGCATCAGGCATAGCTAATGGAGGAATATCTGCATTGGTTTATGGTCAAAGAGTATCCGATGTTATTTATGCTACTTTTGCAGTGGCTATAATAACCGTTATTTTTCCAACTATGTCTATGGCTATAAGTGAAGATGATGGAGCGAAATTCAAATTTTATATGGAAAAGGGTATAAATAATATGAATATGATATTATTTCCATGTACAATAGGATTAATAGTACTTAGTACACCTATTATAACTGTAATATTTAAACATGGAATATTTGATGATAGAAGCGTAGAAATGACTGCTTCTGCACTTGCTTATTATGCAATTGGTATACCTTTTTTTGGGCTTAGAGATATATTTAATAAATCATTATATGCAGCTCAAGATACAAAAAAATCTACAATAAATGGAATAATAGCTGTAATAATAAACATAATATTAAGTTTATTATTCATAGAAAAACTAGGGTTAAAAGGACTAGCGTTATCAACTTCATTAGCTGCAATAGTAGCTACTATATTGTTATTTGGAAGTGTAAAACAAAAAATAAAAAATATAGAGACTAAACCTATATTTAAACCGACGTTAAAAATATTTATTGCTTCATTAATAATGGGAGCTATAGTTAAACTGTCTTATGATTTCATGTATGAGATTAATATGTTACTAGCAATAGGTATATCTATCATAATAGGTGTAGTTATTTATGGTTTATTGTTAAAAGTGTTTAAAGTATCTGAATTTGAAGAGATTATTATATATATAAAATCTAAAATTAAAAGTTAAATATAAACTTAACAAAAGCAAAAGGTATAAGGGTGAATTTTAAATGAAAAATAAAATTTTAATTGGAGAAATGGCAAAGTTACATAATGTATCAACTCAAACTCTTAGATATTATGATAAAATAGGACTTTTTAAGCCACAACACATAGATGAAGAGAATCAATATAGATATTATGATGTAGAACAATTTCCAATGTTAGATTCTATATTGTTTTTTAAAAAATTAGGAGTTTCTCTAGATGAGATTAAAGCATATTTTCATGACAGAGATTTAAATAAAATGGTAGATTTGTTAAAGGAACATGAAAAAATTTTAAAAAAAGAAATAAATATTTTAAATAAACATTTAAAAAATGTTAGAGAAAAAATTAATATAGTTGAATATTATAGAGATAATAATAATTTATACATATGTTCTTTTAGAGAAATGGAATCAAGAAAAGTTGTGTCATACAATTTAAAAAACGGTGGAAATAGTGTGAATTTTGAATACGGTTTGAAAGAATTATACAAAAAAGTTAAATATGACAATTATATTTTTAATAGTAGAATTTGCTCCACAATATCTAAAGAAAACATATTAAATGGAAATTATAAGTATTTAGATGCAGTAGGGTTATTAGTTGAAAATGCTAATATCAAAGAAGACTATATTAAAGTTTTAAAGAAAGGAATATATGCTACTATTACGTATACTGGTGATGATGAGGAGAAATATTTTAATAAGTTAATGAGATTCATAAAAGATAATAATTACAGCGTAAGTGGTGATGGAGTAATGATAACGATAATAGATATAACTTTTTCAGATTATAGTGATGAATACATAAAAGAAATGCAAATACCAGTTGAATTTAATAATATTTAAAAAATAGCTAAAAGTAAGTTTGTTTAATTACTTTTAGCTTTTTTTATAAAAACATTAAATTCAGAATAGGGATAATTATGTGACAAAAGAATAAAAGGAAAGCTTATATTTCTTTCGAAAAAAATATCTTGACATTATAGTCGCTATAACCTTTACAATACCTCTTGGCGCATAAATAAAGTGTTCTAAAGTAATTTTAGATACACTTTTAGATATATTTAATTTAATTAGAGGAGGAATTGTTATGGGGAAAAGAGTAGATTTATTAAAAGATGATGTAAAGAAAACATTTATAAAATATTTAATCCCAAGCATTGCAGGAATGATAGGTTTATCTTTAAATATTTTATTCGATACAATATTTGTAGGAAGAGGGGTAGGAAGCGATGGTCTTGCTGCATTAAATATAGTAATACCTATATTTAATGTTTTTTCAGCAGTAGCTTTATTATTAGGAATAGGTGGAGCAACAGCAGTTTCAGTATCCATGGGAAAAAAAGAATATGATAGAGTAAATAAAATATTCACTACATCTATATTGGTTAATATTTTAATAGGATTAATAATAACTATTTTTTCCGTAGTATTTATAAATAAACTATGTTATGGCTTAGGTGCAACTGAAGAAATTTTTTCAATGGTAAAAAGTTATCTAGGGGCAATTGTTTGGTTTAGTTGGGCATTTTTAATGGCTAATACTTTGGCGATTTTTGTTCGTAATGATAAAAATCCTAAACTTGCAATGTGGAGTATGCTTGCAGGAAATATGGCTAATGTAATATTTGATTATATATTTATATTTATTTTAGGATGGGGAATGAAAGGTGCAGCAATAGCAACAACAATGTCTCCAGTAGTAACAATAGTACTCTTAAGCACTCATTTTATAAGAGGAAATAATACATTAAGAATTACTTGTGATAATTTAAAAATAGATATAGAAATTTTAAAGAGAATATTTAAAAATGGTTTTCCAAGTTTTATAATGGAAATGTCAAATGGATTAATAATATTTGCATTCAATATGGTTATAGGTAATTTAATAGGTTCAATTGGTGTATCCTCATATAGTATAATTGCAAATATATCGCTGATATGTGTAGCTATATTTAATGGTATAGCTCAAGCTATTCAACCAATAATAAGTATAAATTACGGAGCACAACAATATGATAGAGCTAAAAAAGCTTTGAAATTAGGTGTGATAACAGCATTTTCTTTTGGCGTAGTATTTTATGGAATAGGATTTTTATTCCCAGAATTAATAGTTAGTCTATTTAGCAGAGGAAATGATAAGCTTACATCTATAACAGTTAATGGAATTGGTATCTATTTTATAGCATTTTTATTTATGGGATCAAACATATCTATGGTTTCATATTTTCAATCAATAGAAAGTTCTAAATCATCTACATTAGTTTCAATGTGTAGAGGGATTATATTTGTACTTATTTCATTATTAGTATTACCAAAGGTTTTTGGAATAAATGGAGTTTGGGCAACTATACCAATATCAGAATTAGCTAGTATTGTAGTTGCAATAATGTGTGTAAAAAAGACAGATATGGAAATTGAAAAAGAAAGTAGCTATAGCTTAAATTAATAGTAGTAAATATAAAACAAATAACTAGCCAGTTATAGGCTAGTTATTTTTTATATAAAAATGTGGTGTAAATTTAATTATTTTTTCTTTTTAATAATTTTCTTTTTAATAGTTTTCTTTTTAATAACTTTATTTTTAAGCTTTTTAATAGTTTTTTTAATTTTTTTTAATTTTTTAATTTGTTTCATAGAAATACCTCTCTAAATTCATAATTTTGGAATATAATTAAATTATAAAGTTTTAATACATATCTATTATATATTAAGGGAGATACTTTTTAAAAACAAAAAGATCAAGTATTAAAAAATATAGATATGGCTTGAAGATTAATATAGGGTTCCAAGTTGATAGCTAAAATTATACTGAATAATAAAAATCTTTCTACAAATACTTAATATACGTAAATTTTTAAATAYAAYATTGTATAGAAAGGATTTTATTATGGGAAGATCAGCTATAAATATTGAAACACTGCATAATTTTAAAATTGAAGAATTAATAGAAATACGAAATTCAACAGAAAACAACCGACAAAGGTTAATATTAACTACTGTTATAATGAGATATT